>NZ_JBXGSI010000014.1:0-141720 GCF_056790315.1 Sphingobium sp. VMM | reverse complement strand
GACGGGATCAATGGGTCCGGCTGGTAACCTTCGCGGTGCCATCGGGCAGGATTTCGATCAGATGCGCGGTCTGGTTGTCGCACTGGGCCTTCCAGCCCTTGACGCCCGGCCGGATTTCGGCGCGTTCCGAGCCGGTGACCGAGGGGCAGGCGACGCCCGATGCCTTGATCGCCTTTTCCAGCACGCCGTTGCGCAGGTCGGGGTCGAGCTTGGCGACTTCAGCCGCTGCGCCGGTTTCGGGCATGTTCCGGTTCTCGACCGCCGTCACCTCATCGCCGCCGCCACAGGAGGCGAGAAACAGCGCCGTCGCCAGCAACATCATAGTCCGCACGTCTTTTCCTTCCATCATGCCGCAAATCCGTCGGTCGCGCGGATCAGCGCATCCAATATACCCGGTTCGTTGAACGCATGACCGGCGCCTTCGATCATTTCGAAGCGCGCCTGCGGCCAGGCGCGGTGCAGTGCCCAGGCGGTTTCGGCCGGGCAGGCCATGTCGTAGCGGCCCTGGACGATGACGCCGGGAATGCCCGCCAGCTTGCCTGCCTCGCGGATCAGCTGGCCGTCCTCCAGCCAGCCGCGATGGACGAAATAATGATTTTCGATCCGGGCGAAGGCGAGTGCGAAATCATCGCCCTCATGGGTGGCGGACAGCGCGTCGTCGGGCAGCAGGCGGATGGTCTCGCCCTCCCAGACGCTCCAGGCCTTGGCGGCGGCGACCTGCGCGGCGCGATCATCACCGGTCAGGATGCGGCGATAGGCGCCGACCATGTCGCCGCGCTCACCTTCCGGAATCGGCGCGACAAAGCGTTCCCACTTGTCGGGATAGATGCGGCTGGCGCCCTGTTGATAATACCAATCGATCTCTGACTGGCGGATGGTGAAGATGCCGCGCAGCACCAGTTCGGTGACGCGCGCGACATGCGCCTGCGCATAGGCCAGTGCCAGGGTCGATCCCCAGCTGCCGCCGAAGACCAGCCACTGGTCGACGCCCATCATCTCGCGCAAGCGCTCGATATCGGCGACCAGATGCCAGGTGGTGTTGGCGTCGAGATGGGCGTGCGGGGTCGATCGGCCGCAGCCGCGCTGGTCGAACAGCAGCACGTCATAACGGGCGGGATCGAACAGGCGGCGATGATCGGGCGAGATGCCGCCGCCCGGCCCGCCATGCAGGAAGACCGCAGGCTTGGCGCCGGGCGTGCCGGACCGTTCCCAATAGAGGCTGTGGCCATCGCCTACGTCAAGATGACCAGTGGCGTAGGGTTCGATCGGCGGATAGAGGCTGCGCATGACACCGTCCTAACAGGCGGCGGGACGAAGCGAAATGGGGGTTTGACGCAATGCGGACGATGAAGATCATGCTGGGCGCGCTGGCGCTGATGCTGGGCGTGCAGGGCGCGAATGCCAAGCCCGCCGCGCCGGCAACGCCCAAGCGGCTGGTGATCGTCGATGACGACATGATCGGCCTCAACGGCGTGCCGCTGCTGTTGCTGCAAAGCCCAGATGTCGAGGTGCTGGGCATCACCACCACCAGCGGATCGGTGTGGCGCGACACGGCGACCGCCTATGCGCTGCGCACGCTGGAGATATTGGGCCGGACCGACGTGCCGGTGGTGCCGGGCGCGACCTTCCCGCTGCTCAACAGCGCCGAGGCGACCAAGCGCTGGGAAGGCCAATATGGCCGGCTGGTGTTCAAGGGGCCATGGACCGATTACTGGCCGGGCGACACGATCCAGGAGCATCCCGGATCGACCGACCCGACCAAGGTGCCCGACCTGCCGATCGGCAACCCCAGGACGAAGCCGAGCGCAGAGATTGCCGCCGCCTTCCTGGTGCGGATGGTGAAGGCGCATCCGGGCGAGATCACCCTGTTCGCGACCGGGCCGATGACCAATATCGCCATCGCCCAGAGCCTGGACCCCAGCTTCGCCGCCAATGTGAAGGAAATCCTCTATATGGGCGGCAGCCTGGCCCCGCATCAGGTGCTGGAAGGGCCGTCGGCCGAGCAGTTCGCCCGCGAATTCGTTAATTCGCCGCGCCGCGAGTTCAACATCCGCTGGGATCCCGAAGCGGCGAAGATCTTTGCCCATGCGCCGTGGAAGCAGATCACCATGATCCCGGTCGATCCGTCCACCAGCACGCAATGGACCCGCACCTTCCTCGACGGGCTGAAGCCCGCCCATACCCCGCTGAGCGAGCTGTTCCAGACCGGGCTGGAGCCGGGCTATCCGATGTGGGACGAGATCGTCGCCATGGCCTGGCTCAATCCGGAGATCGTGACGAAGGACGAGACTTTGTGGGTCGATTTCGAGACCAGCCAGACGGCGGCCTATGGCGACACGCTGTCCTGGACGGAATCCTATCGCCCGCATCTGGGCGAGCAGGCGCAGCGCGTGATCCTGTCGGTCGACCGGGCGAAGATGGAGGCGGCGATGGCGCGCCTCTATATGCGGCCCATCGGCAAGGCCGCGAAATAAGCGCTAATTCCGTTTCTTCTTCGTGCCGGGCCTGGCCTTCGCCTTGGGGCAGGGCCACGCCTGGCGCGTGGCGGTGAAGACCAGGGCGGAGGCGGACTGGCTGCGCTTGTCCGGATTGGCGCGCAGATAGTCGACGGTGGCGCCCTTCAGCTGGTTGAGCGTCACATCGGCGGGGATGCAGCTTTTGAGGCCATTCACCTCGCGCGTGGTGTTGAACGCATCGACCGCGCCGGCGACATAGCCGACGCATTCATAGCTTTTCTCGAAAAAATCCTTGGCATTGCGGTCGGCGGTGCAGCTTTCCAGCAGCGCTTCGCCCGAATAGAAGCCAGCCTGTGCGCTGCCCGGCGACAGGCCCGCCACCGCAACCAGTATCAGGCCGCTTGCCCTCCGGATCATCATGCGCGTGCCTCCCGCCTTATGAGGATGCGTCCGCCTTCCGATAAGACTGGACATGCAGGGGAGGGAAAACCGCTTCGAGCGATTTTGTGTCCGGCAGCACATAGACATAGCCGCCCTTTTTCAGAAATTGCGGGCGCAAGCCGCGATTATAGAAGGCGATCGGCACGTTGATGCAGCCAAAGGTGATGCGATTATCGTCGATCGTCGGCGACAGCATCCGCTCGCGCCGCTTTTCCTTGGGATTGCCCTTGGGGATGGTGTGCATCGCGACCGAGGTCGCATAATCGACCCACAGCACGCGCTGCTTGCCCGCCGCCAGGCCGAATTTGGCGAGAAAACGCCCGGCCGGGGTGGTCTTTTCCGCCGGACCGATCTCCGCCAGGCTCTTCTTGCCGACGCCTGGCGTGGCATCGTCTCCGGGCGCGATGCCGATCAGCACCGGCGCATCGGCCAGCGCCTTGCCCTTGGCATCGAACAGGAAGACATGGGCCGCCTGCTTGTCGACAATGGCATAGGGCAAACCGTGATTGTCGCTGGTCGCGGCGATCCAGTCGATCACCCGGCGCGCATCCGGCGATCGCGGCGTTTCAGGCGCTGGCTTGTCGGACACGGGCGCTTCTGGCGCGGCCGCCAGCGCGGGAGAGACACCGAACAGCGCCAGCATCGCCAGCGCCCATGAGAATTTGTGCATGGAGGAGCATATCCGGGAATGGGGCCGGCGCCCCCCATGAAGCGGGGGCGCCGGCACAGGATCGGGACCAGCCCGACCGGATCGGTAGCTTGATCGGCTACGTGATCAGTTGCGCGATCAGTTTCTGGCGCGCTTGGTCTTGGCTTCGCGCATCTGCTGCTCGACACCGTCGACGCGGGCGTTCAGCTGATCGAGGCGCTGACCGTTATTCTGGGCCTGACCGGCGGCCGACTGGGCCTGGGCCAGAGCCTGCTGCGCCGTGCCGTCGGTGGTCTGCAGCTTGGCGTCGAGCGCATCGACGCGCTGGTTCACGGTCGCCACCTGTTCGCGCACGAAGGATTTCGTGGCACAGCCACCCAGCCCCAGCGAGCCCACCAACACCATGGCAATGGGGGCTAATTTCATCGGGTGCGACATCATTTTCTCCTTATCATCTGCCCCCGCGCCGTCCCAAGCCGAGCCCGTTAACCATGACAATATGATTGGGCCTGAACGTGCATGTGGAGAGCCGAGTGGACGCGGCAGGCCTGCCCCGCCCTTCGACCAACGACCGGAATCGATCGACCGGCATCGGCGCGGATCGTTGAACGGATGCGCGATCGGGCGCATGCTGGCCCGCCTTCCATGAGGGGAAAATCCATGCGCCTGATGCTTGCCCTGGCCCTGAGCGGCCTTGCCCTGTCCACGCCGATCATCGCCCTTGCCAAGACCGATCTTGCCGCGGCCGTGGCCGATCCCAAGCGGCCCGCCGACGCGCGCGCGCTGGACGAAAGCCGCAAGCCGGCCGAGACGCTGGTCTTCCTGGGCCTCAAGCCCGGCATGAAGGCGGCCGACATCATGACCGGATCGGGCTATTGGGCGGAGATCATGGCCGATGCGGTCGGCCCCGAGGGCAAGGTGACCGGGTTCGAGCCCAGCCAATTCTATGCCAGCGAGGAAGAGAAGCCCAAATGGGCGGCACTGGTCGCGCGCCGGCCGGAGGTGGACTGGGTGCGCTATCCGTTCGAGGCCTTCGCGGCGGCGCCCGACAGTTTCGACTTCAGCATCATCAACCTGAGCTACCATGATCTCTACTGGCAATCGGACAAATATGGCATTCCGCGCACCGACCCCGATGCCTTCGTGAAGACGCTCTATGCTGCGACGAAACCGGGCGGGATCGTCGGCATCATCGACCATGTCGGCCCAGCCGGCGACACCCGCGCCGTCGTGGACAAGCTCCACCGGATCGACCCGGCGGTGGTGAAGGCCGACTTCCTGCGTGCCGGCTTCGTGCTGGAGGCGCAAAGCCCGCTACTCGCCAATCCCGCCGACGATCATAGCAAGCTGGTGTTCGATCCCGCCATTCGCGGCAAGACCGACCGTTTCCTCTACCGTTTCCGCAAGCCGAAATGATCCGCAGGATTTGAACGCAAGGCGCGGGATGACGCCGTGCCCCGCGCCGCCCATGCTGCGCGCCATGGACCTGACCGACCTTGACCTTCATGGCGCCGCGCGCCTGCCTGCCCTGTTTTCCCCGGACCAGTGCGACGCGATCGTCGCGCTATGGGATCAGCCCCAAGCCTTCCGCAAGGAGGTGGTGATGGCGCGCCATGGCTATGGCCGGGGGCGCTATCGCTATTTCACTTACCCGCTGCCCGAGCCGGTCGCCGCGCTGCGCGAGGCACTTTATCCGCCGCTGGCGCAGGTCGCCAATCGCTGGGCGGCGATGCTGGGGAGCGATGCGCTCTACCCCGCCCGTCACGTCGATTTCCTGAACCAGTGCGCGCTTGGCGGCCAGGACAAGGCGACGCCCTTGCTGCTGCGCTATGAGGCGGGCGACTGGAATGCGCTGCATCAGGATGTCTATGGCGCGACCATCTTCCCGTTGCAGGCCGCGATATTGCTGTCGGAGCCGGAGGCGGACTTCACCGGCGGCGCCTTCATCCTGACCGAGCAACGCCCGCGCATGCAGTCGCGCCCCGAAATGGTGCCGCTGCGCAAGGGCGATGCCGTGGTCTTCCCGGTGCGCGAGCGGCCGGTGACGGGCACGCGCGGCATCCACCGGGTGCAGATGCGCCATGGCGTCAGCCGGCTCCTGTCCGGCATGCGACACACGCTGGGCATCATCTTCCACGACGCCCAGAGCTAGGCGGAGCGGCGACGCCGCCGCCCGGCCCGTTACGTTCAGTCCAGCGCCGGATCCTCATATTTGAACGGATCGCTGACCGCCGGCTGGGTCGGCAGCGGCATGCGCGGCAGGGTCTTGTCGCTGTTCGCCGCCTGCAGCAGCATGCCGGCGAGAACGACCGCGCCCTGGCGCATATCCTCGGCCTTCAGATGATCGAAGGTATCGATACCGCTGTGATGGACCCGGCTTTCATAGTCGAGCGGATCCTGGATGAACTGATAGCCCGGCACGCCGATCGCCTGCATATATTCATGGTCGGTGCCGCCGGTCGGCTGCGACACGACATTGCCGGCCCCCATGCTGGCAAAGGGGCTGAGCCATTCGCGCAGCAGCGAGACGGCGGCGACATTGCGTTCGGCATAGAGGCCGCGCAGCTTGCCCGAACCATTGTCGATGTTGAAATAGGCTTTCAGGTCCGCATAGCCGGGCTTGGGCGTGATCGGGAAACGGGTCTTGTAGCGGAAATACATTTCCTCCCGTCCCTCTTCCTCCTTCGGCCCCGGCGCGCGGGTGGCGAGATATTCGTCGACATAGGCCATGGAGCCGAACAGCCCCTGTTCCTCGCCCGACCAGAGGGCAAAGCGGATCGTGCGCTTGGGCTTGATGCCGAGTGATTTCAGGATGCGCGCAGCCTCCATGATCATGGCGCTGCCCGCGCCATTGTCCGCCGCGCCGTCGCCTGCGACCCAGCTGTCGAGATGCGCACCGGCCATGACATAGCCGGCTTTGGGATCGCTGCCGGGAATATCGGCCAGGATGTTGTAGGCGTTGACGTCGCTGTCGTCGAAACGGACGTCGCTGTTGATTTCCAGCACCGGCGCAGGGCCGGTCTTGGCGAGGCGGGCGAGGCGGCGATAATCCTCCGCCGCGATCTCGACGCCGGGCAGCGCGGGCGTGTCGCTGACGCCGAAATCATAGCCTTCGCCATGCAGCAACTTGCCGTCGCGATAGGATTGACGCGCCCATCCGACCGCCCCCTCGGCCTTCAGGAAGGCCTCCAGCTTGCGGATGAAGCTGAGGCGCTTCATCAGCCGCTCCAGCGACGCGGGATCATTTTTCGGCTGCTCGAACCTGTCGAGCTTCTCGATATCCTCGCCCTTGAGCCGCTGAAAGGCAGCCTCGTTCGGCTCGTCGCCGGTGCCCGGCAGCGACACCAGCACGATCTTGCCGGCGAGCTTGCCGCGCCAGGCGTCGAAATCGCGCTCCTTCTTCATCGGCGCGACGATGATCGGCGCACTCAGCACGCCATTGGTCGGCGGCGTCCAGGCGATCGGGATAGCGGTGAGCTGGATCGGGCGTGGGCTGATCATCTTCACCGAGGAGGCGGCAATCCACCAGCCGCGACCGAAGCGAAAGCCCTGCTTGCGGACATTGGACAGGCCCCATTGGCGAAACTGGTCGGCGGTCCAGGCCTCGGCCTGCCGCATCTGCGGCGAGTTGGTCATGCGCCCGCCAATATCGTCGGTCAGATGCTGGGCGATCTGCATCACCTGGCTGTGGTTCAGCCCTTCGTCGATGACGCGGTTGAGATCGTCGGGCTGTTGGGCGGCGACCGGTGCGGCCAGGCACAGCAAGGGCAGCAGGATGATGGAACGGCGCATATAATCCCCCTTCGTCCGGCCGTCAGGCGCGGCCGCGAAAGCCCGTCTATGCCCGACTGACGCGGGATCGCAAGTGAGGCCGATCACGCCCCGAACACGCATTTGTTGCACCATGTGACGCGCCGTTACACTTTGCGACAAAACTGTCTTTGCCTTGCCAGATTTTTGCGACAAGTGCGGCCTAAACGAGATCCTGTCAGGGTCCAGATTAGGGGTAAATTTCCGTGCGCCAGACGACGTCGCTGCTGCTGTTTTCACTGATGCTGGGCGCGGCGCCCGACGCGCTGATGGCGCAGGAGGCCGAGCAGAAGGGGCCGCCGGCCCAGATGGACGAGGGCGACGAGATCGTCGTGACCGGCGCGGTCCAGCGCGGCGCGGTGCCCGGCGACATCAAGCCCGAACAGCAATTGTCGCCCGCCGATGTCCGGGCGCTGGGCGTCACGTCAATTTCCGAAATCATCACCGAATTGTCGCCGCAGACCAATGGCACGCCGGTCATCCTGCTGAACGGCAAGCGCATTTCCAGCTTCTCGGAAATTTCCGACCTGCCATCCGAAGCGGTGTCGCGGGTCGACATCCTGCCCGAGGAAGTGGCCCTGTCCTATGGCTATGCGCCGACGCAGAAGGTGGTGAACATCGTCCTGCGCCAGCGTTTCCGCGCGACCACGGTCGACCTGCGCGGTGGCACGACCACCGATGGCGGACGCGAAAATGGCCAGGGCGAAGTGGGCGTGCTGCGCATCCGGGGCGACAATCGGCTGACGCTGAACGTCAAATATAGCCGGGCCGACAATCTGCTGGAGAGCGAGCGCGGCATCAATGCCGCGGCGCCCAGCATGCCTTATTCGCTAGCCGGCAATATCACCGCGATCGACCGCGGAGCAGAGATCGACCCCGCCCTGTCGGCCGCCGCCGGCCAGAGTGTGACGGTCGCCAGCGTGCCCGGCAGCGCCGCCAATGGCGCCCCCGGCCTCAATGATTTCGTCGCCGGCGCGAACCAGACCAGCGTCAGCAATCTCAGCAAATATCGCACGCTCAGCCCCGCGACCGAAAATTTCTCCGCCAACGCGACCTTGGCGCGCGCGTTAGGCGGCGTATCGGCGACGATCAACGGCCGGCTGGAACTGTCCGACAATGATTCGCTCCAGGGCCTGTCGGCGGCCGCCCTCACCCTGCCCGGCGGCAATCCCTTCTCCGCCTTTGGCGACGATGTCCGCCTCTATCGCTATCTGGAGCAGGCCGGCGCGCTGGGGCAGAAGATTCGCGGCACCACCGGCCATGTCGGCGTCACGCTGAACGGCCGGCTGGGCGGCACATGGCAATGGTCGTTCACCGGCAATGGCGACATTTCCGACACTCGCACCCGCACCGATCGCGGCGTCGACACGGGCGGCATCCAGGCCGCGCTCGATGCCGAATCGGCCAGCGTCAATCCCTATGGCGCCTTCACCGCCGACCTGCTGCAATCGCGCCTGACCGACCGCGCCCGGTCGCAATCGCGCGCGATCGGCGGCGACCTGCTGGTCAGCGGATCGCTGCTGACCCTGCCGGCCGGCAATGTCATGACGTCGGTGCGAGTCGGTGGATCGGCCAATGGCTTTGAAAGCAATTCGGTGCGGTCAGGCGTGGAACGCGGCCTGGACTATAATCGCGAGATTGCGAGCGGGCAGGTCAGTTTCGACATACCGCTGACCAGCCGGTCCAAGGGCTTCCTGGGCGCGATCGGCGATGTCGGCGTCAACATGAACGCCGGGGCGCAGCATCTGTCGGATTTCGGCACGCTGTCGACGCTGGGCTATGGCCTGCGCTGGCGGCCGGTGCCGGCGGTGCAGTTGCTGGTGTCGGCCAATCAGGACAAGTCGGCGCCGACCGGCACGCAGATCAACGATCCGGTGATTTCGACGCCCAACGTGTCGGTGTTCGACTATGCCACCGGCCAGACCGTGTTCGTCACGCAATTTTCTGGCGGCAACCCGGACCTGCGATCCAGCACGCGCGACCAGTTCCGCATCAACGCCCGGATCAAGCCGTTCGAGAAACCGAACCTGACGCTGACGGCAACCTATCTCAACAGCCGGACCAGTAACCCGATTTCCGCTTTCCCGACGCCAACGCCGGCGATCGAAAATGCCTTCCCGCAGCGCTTCATGCGCGACGAGGATGGCCAGTTGCTGAGCATCGACGGGCGGCCGATCAACTATCTGCGCTCGCAAAGCGAGCAGCTGCGCTGGGGCTTCGACCTATCCATCTCATTGAAGTCGCACATCCAGAAGGTGATCGAGGCGTGGCGCGCGGCTGGCGCCAAGCCCGAGGATCGGCCCAAGGAATTGCAAGACATGCGCGCCGCCTTCGGCAATCGTGGCCCGCGCGACGGCGCGGAGGGCAATCGCGAGGGCGGTCCGCCGCGCGGCGAGGGCAATGACGGCGCGCCCCGCGGCGACGGCGACAACAACCAGCGCGGCAATGATGGCCCCGGTGGCCAGAATGGTGGCCAGGGTGGCGGCGACAATGCGCAGGGCGGTGGCGATGGTCCGCGCGGGCCCGGCGGTCCGGGTGGTCCGGGCGGCGGCTTTGGCGGTCCGGGCGGTTTCCGTGGCCCCGGCGCCGGCCAGGCCGGCGGGCGGCTGACCTTCAGCCTCTATCATACCTGGCACCTGACCGAGAGCATCCTGATCGCGCCGGGCGTGCCCGAACTCAACCTGCTCGACGGCGATGCGGTCGGCTCATCGGGCGGGCAGCCCCGCCACGAGCTGAAGGCGCGGGTCGGCTATGTGAACAATGGCATTGGCGGCCGGCTGGGCGTCGACTGGGAAAGCGGCACCCATGTCGATGGCGCCTTGGGCGGCAGTTCGCGGCTGGACTTTGCCAGCCTGGCGACCGCCAATCTGCGCCTGTTCGCCAATTTCGGCCAGATGCCCAGCCTGGTGAAGGCCCATCCCTTCCTGCGCGGCGCGCGCGTGTCGATCGGCATCGACAATATCTTCAACACCCGCCGCGACGTCACCGACGCGACCGGGGCAACCCCGGTCCGCTATCAGCCGGGCTATCTCGACCCGCTCGGCCGGACTGTGTCGGTAAGCTTCCGCAAGCTGTTCTTCTGAAAGGTCGGCCGGCCGGACGATGTCCGGCCGGTCGCCTGTGTCGCTATCCGGCCAGCGCGCGCGCCTGCGGGCGAAGCAGGGCAAGGTCGATCGGGGCGGCGAATTCTACCCCCATGCGGTCCTCGCGCGACCAGCGGGTGGTCGCGTCGACGCTCTGCCCCTCCGACAGGTCGATCGCGAACTGCGTGCCTTCCGGCACATTCCACAGCCCCTCGATCATCGCGCCGGTGGCGGAGATGTTGCGGATGCGGCCATTATAGACATGGCCGTCATGATGGACGGCGACCGTGCGCAGCATCGCCTTGCGCTCGGGCCGGCTCGACTGGAAACCTTCGGACCGGGCGGAGACGCCATTGGCGCGCTGGCCTTCCAGCACCTGCGCCGCGGGCATCGGCCGGCCATAGATATAGCCCTGGATATGGCTGCACCCCAGTTGCCGGATCAGGTCCAGCTCGTCGCGGGTCTCGGCCCCTTCCGCGGTCGTATCCATGCCCAGCGCCTCGGCCAGGCTGACGATCGCCTTGATGATCGCGCTGTTGCGGCTGCCCCGGATCGCGGCGCCGCGCACGAAGCTCTGGTCGATCTTGATCTTGTCGAACGGCGCCTTCTTCAGATAGCCGAGCGACGAATAGCCGGTGCCGAAATCGTCGAGCGCCAGCCGCACGCCCAGCCCCTTGAGCCGGGTGAACATGGCGTCGGTGCCGTCATTGTCGTTCAGGAACACGCTTTCGGTGATTTCCAGCTCCAGTCGTTCGGGCGCCAGTTGCGCGCTGGCCAGGGCCTGCATCACGGTGGTCGGGAAACCGGGATTGGCGAACTGCATCGCCGAGACATTGACCGCAACGCGGATACCCGCGTCCCACTGGGCCGCGTCCCGACAGGCGGTGCGCATCACCCATTCGCCGATCGGCGCGATCAGGCCGCTATCCTCCGCAATGGGGACGAACAATGCCGGCGAGATGGCGCCGCGCACCGGATGATCCCAGCGCAGCAGCGCCTCATAGCCGGTGATGCGCTCGGTCGTCGAACTGACGATCGGCTGATAGACAAGGTGCAGGCCGTCCGCCGTCAGCGCATGGCGCAGATCCTGTTCGAGCTGGCGGCGATCCTCCGCATCGGCATGCATGTCGGCTGAATAAAAGCGATAGACACCGCGCCCATCGCCCTTCGCCTTGTAGAGGGCGAGGTCGGCATTGCGGATCAGGGCATCGGCGGTGACGCCATCTTCGGGGCAGAAGGAAATGCCGATCGACACGCCGATGACCACGCCCGTGCCCTCGATCGAATAGGGTTGCGACAGGGCGCTGATGATCGCCTGAGCCAGCAGGCCGAGCCGGTTGCGGTCATGGCGGCCATGCACCAGCACCTTGAACTCGTCGCCGCCCTGGCGCCCGACCAGCCCCTGATTGCCGACCACGCGCTGGAGCCGCTGGCTGACCTGGCGCAGCAGCGCATCGCCGGCCGGATGGCCGAGCGTGTCGTTGACGCTCTTGAACCGGTCGAGGTCGAGCATCATCAGCGCGCATTCGCCCTGTTTGCCGCGCGAACCCAGCACCGCCTGCTCCAGCGCCTGCAGCATCTGCACGCGGTTGGCGAGGCCGGTCAGCGAATCATATTGGGCCAGGCGCGTCACTTCCGCCTGGCTGCGGCGCATTTCGGTCAGGTCGGTGCCGGATCCGCGGAAACCGTGGAACTGGCCATATTCGTTGAACACCGGTTCGCCCGAGATCGACCACCAGCGTTCCTCGCGGGCGATCGCAGCCCGCACCGCAATGTCGGCAAAGCCGGTCCGGGCGGAGAGGTGGAAGCCGAGCGTCCGCTCGCCATCGCCCTGTTGCCGGTCACCCTGCTGGATGATGTCGGTCAGCGACCGGCCGATCAGGCTGCCCGCTTCCACGCCCAGCGGTTCGGCCAGGGTGGCGGAGATATAGGTGATGTGGCCGTGGCGATCGGTTTCCCAGAACCAGCCGCGGCCGGACTGTTCATATTCCTCCAGCAACCGGTCGGAGCGCTGCGCCTTGAGATCCTGCCGATGCTGTTCGATCGCGCGCTCGCGATCCGCCGCCGCCTGCCGCAGGGTAGCGATCGCCATCACCGCCAGGCAGCTGGCCAGCAGCCCCAGATGCACCATGCCCGCATGAGCGATGCCGGCCACCAGCAGCGCCCCCATGAAATAGCTCAGCCCCAGCAGGCGCCGGTCGCCGACGATGCAGACCGCCAGCAGCGCGATCGCCATTTCCGGCACGGCGGACGGCATCGCCACGCCATTGCCCTGCGCCAGCCACAGGCTGAAGATCAGTCCCGAGCAGAAGAGTGCGGGCAGCATCAGCCAATTCTGGACATGGGGGCGCAGATTGCGGAACAGCGCCCAACGCGGCACCAGCATCAGCAAGCCGTCGATCAGCACCACGCCGCACAGCAGGGCGCCATGTTCCGGCCGGGTGAAGGAAAGCATGCCGAGCAGCGCCGCAACGCACAGCTTGGCCAGCAGCATCAGCGGCCACAGGGCGGCAACATGGGTGAAGCTGCGCGACAGCCAGTTGGCGGCGACTTCCGTGCCGCTTTCGGCCAGACCCAGCGAAACCAGCAGGCTCGCGGTCCTAGCCGGCGCATCAGTATCTGTTTTGCGGACAATAGCCATGCCGATCGTCTAACCGACAAAGCTTGAGAAGCGATTACCCGCCGGGTCCGGGAGATTCCCTGATATTCAGCGATCTCCCGGCAAGACCGGTCAGACGCGCATCGGCATCAGAACGTAAAGCGCCGGGCTGCGATCATTTTCGCGGATCAGCGTCGGCGCGGCCGCATCGGCCAGGTGCAGTTCGACGATGTCGGTGTCGATCTGGCCAAGGATGTCGAGCAGATAACGGGCGTTGAAGCCGATATCGAAGCCTTCGCCCTGGAACGCGCCGGGCACTTCTTCGGCCGCCGTGCCATTTTCCGGGCTGGTGACCGACAGGGTGATCTTGTCCTTGTCGAGGCTCATCTTGACCGCGCGGGTCTTTTCGGTGGCGATGGTCGCAACGCGGTCCACGCCTTCCTCGAAGCTGCGCGGGTCGATCTTGAGCAGCTTGTCGTTCGCGGTCGGAATGACGCGGCTATAATCGGGGAAGGTGCCGTCGATCAGCTTGCTGGTCAGGATCGCGCTGCCCAGGCCAAAGCGGATCTTGCTGGCCGACAGGCTGACCTGCACCGAACCCTCGACCTCGTCGAGCAGCTTGCGCAGTTCGGCGATGCACTTGCGGGGGATGATGATGCCCGGCATGCCGTCGGCGCCGTCGGGACGCGGCACGGTGACGCGGGCCAGACGGTGACCGTCGGTCGCGGCGGCCTTGAGTACCGGCGATCCTTCGTCCGAGACGTGGAAATAGATGCCGTTCAGATAATAGCGCGTCTCTTCGGTCGAGATGGCGAAGCGCGTCTTGTCAATGATCTGCTTGAGCGTTTCGGCCGGCAGTTCGAAGCTGGTCGGCAGGTCGCCCTCGGCAATCACCGGGAAGTCGTCACGCGGCAGGGTCGACAGGTTGAAGCGGGCGCGGCCGGCCTGGATCAGCATCTTGCCGTCGGCAGCCTGCAGCGACACCTGGCTGCCTTCGGGCAGCTTGCGGGCGATGTCGAACAGCGTGTGGGCGGAAATGGTGGTGGCGCCGGCCTGTTCGACCTGGGCCGACACGCTTTCCACGACCTGCAGGTCGAGATCGGTCGCCATCAGCTTGATCGCGCCATCCGCCGATGCCTCGATCAGCACGTTGGACAGGATCGGAATCGTGTTGCGCCGCTCGACCACCGACTGGACGTGGCTGAGGCTCTTGAGGAGCGTTGCGCGTTCGATGGTGGCCTTCATGTCCCTGTTCTGTCCGTTCTTTTTGCGTCGATGGCGAGGATTCGGTCGAATCCCGGCGGCAATGATGGATGGTCCTTCATAACCGCTATGTCGGCGGCGGCAAGCACCTCGACGCGCTTTCGAAACGAAGCCGGGCTTGCAAATGACGATGGCTTGCGCTTTGCCCGGACCATGCGCCGCCTGCCCGCCCTGCTGATCCCGCTCGTCATCCTCGCCAGTCCGGCCATGGCGCGCGATTCGCTTGGCATTTTCGAAAGCTGGGGCGCGTTTCGCGATCCCGGCGCCGGCCAGAACGGCCCGCGCTGCTACGCCATCGCCATGCCGGTGCCGCGCCGCGCGGGCGATGCGCCCAAGGGTTTTGCCGCCGTCGGCACCTGGCCGCGCCAGCATGTCCGCGGTCAGGTCCATTTCCGCCTCAGCCGCCCGCGCGCCGCCAATGCGCGGGTCTCGCTCAGCGTCGGCGACCGCCGTTTCGCGCTGGTCGCGGGCCAGGCCGATGCCTGGGCCGCCAATCCGCAGGACGATGCCGCGATCATCGCCGCGATGCGCTCCGCCAGCAGCATGAGCGTGCAGTCGACATCGGCCAAGGGCGGCGCCTTTGCCGACAGCTATGCGCTGCGCGGCGCGGCCACGGCGATCGACGCGGCAGCGCTGGGGTGCGCCCGTTTACGCTGATTGCAACGCCACTTTAAAAATCCGGCAAAATCGACTATGTGCGCGGCCATGCATTCCGCCGCCAATCCCATCATGCCGATTCCCGGCCTTATCGACCCTGTGCCCGTGCCCCGCGCGGTGACGCCCCGTGAGGACGGGCGCGTCGACATGCTGGGCCTGACCCGCGCCCAGATGAAGGGCGTGCTGGAAGAAGCCGGACTCGATCAGAAGGCCGCCAAGCTGCGGTCCAAGCAGCTGTTTCATTGGCTCTATCATCGCGGCGAAACCGATTTCGAGAAGATGACCGACCTGGCCAAGCCGATGCGGCTGTGGATGGCGGAACGCTTCATCGTCGGCCGGCCGCAGGTGGTGGAGGCGCAGGTGTCGAACGACGGCACCCGCAAATGGCTGCTCCGTTCGGACGATGGCCAGGATTATGAGATGGTCTTCATCCCCGATGCGGATCGCGGCACCTTGTGCGTGTCGAGCCAGGTCGGCTGCACGCTCAATTGCAGCTTCTGCCACACCGGCACGATGCGACTGGTCCGCAACCTGACGCCGGGCGAGATTGTCGGCCAGGTCATGCTGGCGCGCGATGCGCTGGGCGAATGGCCCAAGGGCAGCATGGCCAGCGCCAATGACGACGAGACGGACGAGGATTCGCAATATACGGCGGACGGCCGCATGCTCACCAACATCGTGATGATGGGCATGGGCGAGCCACTCTATAATTTCGATCATGTCCGCGACGCGCTCAAGCTGGTGATGGACGGCGATGGTCTGGCCCTGTCGAAGCGGCGCATCACCCTGTCGACCAGCGGCGTCGTGCCGATGATGGCACGCGCGGCCGAGGAAATCGGCGTGAACCTGGCGGTCTCGCTCCATGCCGTGACCAAGGAAGTGCGCGACGAGCTGGTGCCGCTCAACCGCAAATATGGCATCGAGGAACTGCTCCAGGCCTGTGCCGATTATCCCAAGGCGAACAATGCCCGGCGCATCACGTTCGAATATGTGATGATCAAGGACAAGAATGACAGCGATGCCGACGCGCATGAGCTGGTCCGCCTGATCCGCAAATATAAGCTGCCGGCCAAGGTCAACCTGATCCCGTTCAACCCCTGGCCGGGCACCGACTATGAATGTTCGAGCCCCGAACGGATCCGCGCGTTCAGCACGATCGTGTTCGAGGGCGGCATTTCCGCGCCGGTGCGCACGCCGCGCGGCCGCGACATCATGGCCGCCTGTGGCCAGCTCAAGTCGGCGAGCGAGAAGAAGAGCAAGGCGGAACTCAAGCGCCTGGCAGAAGAGAAGCAAGCCGCACTCGGATAATCCGGGGACGACTGGCTGCGCGCATGCCGCGCGACGACAAGCCCCGCCCATACCGGCGGGGCTTTTTCTTTTGGGGGAATGAGGATGACCGATGACGAGATCGATATGCTGGGCCGCGGCTTTTGCGCCTGCACTTTGCCCAAGGCGCACTGGACCCACGGCGCCCATTTCGCGACCGCGCTGTGGCTGATCCTGCGCCGGCCCGATATTGACGCCGAAATTGACATGCCCGGCATGATCCGCCGCTACAATGAAAGCGTCGGCGGGGTGAACAGCGACACGAGCGGCTATCATGAGACCATCACCCAGGCCTCGCTGCACATGGCCCGACAGTTACTGACCGGCCTGCCCGCCGATGTGACGCCGGCCGCAGCCTATGCCGCGCTGATGGCGTCGCCGCTGGGCGACAAGGACTGGCCCTTCACCTACTGGACGCGCGAGACGCTGATGAGCCCGGCCGCGCGCCGGGCATGGGTCGCGCCCGATCGGACGCCGCTGCCGGCATAAAAAAAGGGCGGCCCGAACGGACCGCCCTTCCCCATATTCCGATCGAGAGGGATCAGAAACGGAAGCCGATGCCGACGACGCCAGCGTCACGGCCACCGAAATTGTCTTCATACTCGGTGCGCTGATATTCGGCCGAGATGTAAGTGTTCGGGGTCACCGAATATTCCAGGCCACCGCCGTAACGCACGCCTTCCAGCGAGGTGTGGGCGCCAGCGGCTTCGATGCGGCTCGAAGCGTAGCCGACCTTGCCGAACGCCAGGATCTGCGGGGTCACGACATAGCCGAGACGGACCGAAGCGGCGAGGTCGCGGCTGGCGTCGAAGCCCTGGCCGTCGACGGTCGAGTCACCGAACGACACTTCCGGACCGAAGGTCACGCGGTTGGCAACGGCGAGGTCGTAGCCGGCGGTCACGCCGTAGCTGAAACCGTCTTCGCCCTGCGCCTTGTCAAAGCCCATGGTGACGCCAGCGCGCGGACCGGTGAACGGCGCAGCATCCTGAGCGAAAGCGGGGGCCGAAACAGCGGCGGCAGCAGCAATCGCTGCGAAAATCACAGTCTTCATAAAGTCCTCGATATTTATTATGACGCTACGACTTAATTGTTCATCTAGCGTTCAGGTTTGATGCTAGGAAAATATGAAATAGAGTCACACTTCCTCCTGCTTATTCTTCTCCGACACTTCGGAAAGGAACTGCCCCCTCTGCATCATGAGAGCGCAGTGGCCATCTAGGATCGCCAAACTCACTTGCAAAGGGGCAAGGCCTTTATTTCAATCAATTTCAGGGCTTGTGTTGCAAAAGTGTGACAACGCGCCTGCAGCACG
This sequence comes from Sphingobium sp. VMM, assembly GCF_056790315.1. NCBI lineage: Bacteria > Pseudomonadati > Pseudomonadota > Alphaproteobacteria > Sphingomonadales > Sphingobiaceae > Sphingobium > Sphingobium sp. VMM. Next base: position 124,124 of record NZ_JBXGSI010000014.1, on the reverse strand, counting down.
ACCAACCGCAAAAAGGGGACGGCCCGACAGCCGCCCCCTTCGCGAAAGCCCCGGTTTCCGGGCGATCAGAAGCGCAGGCCGATGCCCGTCACCAACTGGTGGCGCGACACGCCTGCCTCATAATCGGAATAGCGATATTCGCCCTTGAGGAAGAGCTTTTCGGCGATCCGATATTCCAGACCCGCGCCCAGCCGCAGCCCATCGCCATTGTCGCCGCCGCGGATCAGGCCGCCTTCGCCGTCACTGGCTTCATATTCCATCCGCGCATTGCTGTAGCCTGCCTTCACATAGGCGAGCGCCTTGCTGCCGAGCGGCACACCGATCCGCCCGCCGACATACAGGTCGCGATCGGTCTCGCTCTTGCCGCCGGCGACATGCAGGCGGGTGGTGGAATCGGAAATTTCGCCCTCAATGCCCAGGATCAGGCCGCCCAGGGCAAAGTCATAACCGGCATTGAGGCCATAGAGCAGGCCGTCGGCCGATTTGACGCCCTTGGCATCGACCACATCATAGCCGGTGATGATTTCGGCATGGGCACCCGTGAAAGGGGCATAATCCTGCGCAAAGGCAGGCGCCGAAACAAAACATAGAACAGCCGAAGCGATAAAAAACGTGATACTCTTCATATTACCCATCCAATATCTGCGTCGAAGCGCCGAAAATCGTGACAGGCGACCTTGTTTATACTCCCGTTTCGTGGAGGAATTTTATCAATTCAAATTTCTGTACGAAAATTCTTTGAAGTCGACTTCATCAGTCCCTTGCAGGGCCAGCCGTTGATCGCAATCGCACGGCGCGCACCATGGCCATTCGACCAACGACGGGCCTGGCCATGCGAACGACCGCGATGCGGCTGGATATTTCGACGAAAGACAATAGGGTCATGGCCATGGAGCCGCCTTACGCCCCAGGGGACATGGTCCGCCGCCACCGCCTGACCACCCGGCTGTGGCACTGGCTGAACGCGCTGCTGCTCTATATCCTCTTCACCTCCGGCCTTGGCATCTTCAACGCCCATCCCCGCCTCTATTGGGGGCAATATGGCGCCAATTTCGATCATGCCTGGCTGGAGCTGGACCGGTTCCCCGGCTGGATCACCCTGCCCGCTCTCTATAATCTGGCGCTGTCGCGCCACTGGCACCTGACCGCCGCGCCGATCTTCGCCTTCGCGCTGCTTTTCTACATGCTCTGGAGCCTGGCCGACGGCCATATCGCCCGCGACCTGGCCTTTCGCCGGGGCGAACTGGCGCCGCGCCATGTCTGGCAGGACATAAGGGACCATGCCCGGCTGCGCTTCCCCACCGGCGCCGCGGCGCTGCGCTACAATGTGCTGCAGAAGGCGAGCTATATCGCCGTCATCTTCATCGCCCTGCCGCTGCTGATCCTGACCGGCCTTACCATGTCGCCCGGCATGAACGCCGCCTGGCCCTGGCTGGTCGACCTGTTCGGCGGGCGCCAGTCGGCCCGGTCGATCCATTTCCTGACCGCCTTCGCGCTGGCCGCCTTCTTCCTGGTCCATATGCTGATGGTGCTGCTGGCCGGCCCGGTGAACGAGATCGGATCGATGATCACCGGCCGCTATCGCCTGCCTAAGGACCGGCCATGATCCTGACCCGCCGCACCCTGCTGCTGGGCGCGACCGCGACGCTGGCGGGATGCGACCGGATCGCGCGCCAGCCGCTGGCCCGCGACATCCTCTTTTCCGCCGACAATTTCCATTCATGGGCGCAGCGCACAATCATGGCGCGCGACGCACTGGCACAGGAATTCCGACCGGAGCAGATTTCGCCCATCTTCCGCGCGAACGGCACCGCCAATCCCAACACCCCGGCCTACAAGGCGCTGTGGCGCAGCGGCTTTGCCGACTGGCGGCTGCGCGTCGACGGACTGGTCGCCCGGCCCCTGTCGCTTTCGCTGTCGCAATTGCACGCCCTGCCCCATCGCGAGCAGATCACCCGCCATGACTGTGTCGAGGGGTGGAGCGCGATCGGCAAATGGCGCGGCGTGCCGTTGAAGCTGCTGCTCGACGGCGCGGGACTGCGCGACCGCGCCCGCTATATCGTCTTCCACTGCGCCGACGACATGGGCGGCGGCACCGCTTATTATGAGAGCATCGACCTGATCGATGCCTTCCATCCCCAGACCATTCTGGCCTTCGCGCTCAACGACCGGCCACTGAGCGTCGCCAATGGCGCGCCGCTACGACTGCGGGTGGAGCGACAGCTTGGTTATAAACAGGCCAAATATCTGATGCGAATCGAGGCGGTCGAGAACCTTCTGTCCATCGGTCGGGGCAAGGGTGGTTTTTGGGAAGACCGCGCCAATTATGATTGGTATGCAGGTATTTGACGGCCGCGTAACGAGAAGGACCAGCCTGCTCCATGAAGATTTTCGACCGCGTTCTGAGACGTCTTGTCACCAAGGGTCAGTTGACCGTTTTCTATGCCGATGGCCGTAGCGTTACCGTCGGTTCGCCCGATCCCGACCTGCCCCCGCTGGCGCTGCGCTTCCTCGACAAGCGCGTGCCCCTCGACATCGTCAAGGATCCGCGCCTGGGCATGGCCGAGGCCTATATCGATGGCCGGGTGGCGATCGAAGGCGGCGGCATCATGGAGTTCGTGTCCATGATCCGCCAGAACAACGCATGGGAAAATGGCAAGTCGATCGACGCCAAGGGGCCGGTGCAGCGCGCGCTGAAGACGGTACGCCGCAAGCTGTGGAAGGCCAATCATCGCAGCCGATCCAAGGCCAATGTCGCCCATCATTATGACCTGTCGGGCGCGCTCTACGCCCTCTTCCTCGACCGTGACCGGCAATATAGCTGCGCCTATTTCCCCGATGCGGAGAATGAGGCCGGGATCAGCCTGGAGCAGGCGCAGGAAGACAAGAAGGCGCATATCGCCGCCAAGCTCTACCTGAAGCCGGGCATGAAGGTGCTGGACATTGGCTGCGGCTGGGGCGGCATGGCGCTGTACCTGCACAAGCATTTCGGTGTCGACGTCACCGGCATCACCCTGTCGGAAGAGCAGTTGAAGGTCGCGCGCCAGCGGGCGATCGATGCCGGGGTCGCCGACCATGTCCGGTTCGAACTGATCGACTATCGCGACATTGAAGGGCCGTTCGACCGGATCGTGTCGGTCGGCATGTTCGAACATGTCGGCACCGCCGACTATCGCGTCTTCTACAACAAGTGCCGCGACCTGCTGACGCCGGACGGCGTGATGCTGATCCACACCATCGGCCGGGTCGATGGCCCCGGCATCACCGATACCTTCACCACCAAATATATCTTCCCCGGCGGCTATATCCCCGCTTTGTCGGAAATGGTGGCGGGCAGCGAAGGCACGCGGCTGATGATCACCGACGTGGAAGTGCTGCGCATCCATTATGGCCTGACCATCCGCGACTGGTACAAACGGACCATGGCGCACAAGGCGGATATCGTCGCCCTCTATGACGAGCGCTTCTTCCGCCTGTGGACCTTCTATCTGGCGGGCGCGGCGACCGTGTTCGAACATGGGTCGATGGTCAATTTCCAGGTCCAATATGTGCGCGACCGCCGCGCGCTGCCGATCACCCGCGACTATATGATCGAGGCAGAGACCGCGCTGCGCGGGCGCTGAAACACCACCGCGCACCGATGATGCGAGGCAGAATTGCGACCGTCCGGGCGGGCTGAACAAAGCCTGTCAGCCCCGTTCCCGGACGGTTCAGTGACCGGACTCCATTCTCCTCCCCACGTCCCCGCGCTGCCCCGGCAGCCGGGCCGGACAGAGGAGAAGCAAGATGAAATTCCTGTGGAAAAGCGCCGCGATGCTGGGCCTGGCCATGGCCGGCATCGCCGCCACCAGCGCGCCTGCCCAGGCGCAGCATTATCGCAGCGACGGCTGGCGCGGCGATCGTGACGGCCGCTGGGACGACCACCGTCGCTGGCGCGGCGACCGGCGCCATTGGGACAATCGCCGCTGGGACGACCACCGTCGCTGGCGCGGCGACCGGCGCTATTATGACGGACGACGCGGCTATCATCGCTCCGCCTATCGCCAGCGCTGCTGGGACGAATGGCGCTATAATGCCTATCGCGACCGTCGGGTCCGGGTGCGCATCTGTCGCTGATCTCGCCTGAGCAAATCCATATCGCGGCCCGCCCCGATTGAACCCGAGGGCGGGTTGCGGCATTTCTGTGCCCATGAGCGATCCTACACCCGTCATCCAGAGCCTGTTGTCGGGCCTGCCGATCCTGCTTCTCCACCTCGCCTGCGCCACCCTGGTCTGGGCGGCCGCCATGGCAGTCTATATGTGGATAACCCCGCACGACGAGTTCAAGCTGATCCGCGCCGGCAATGAGGCGGCCGCCATTTCGCTGGGCGGCGCCTCCGTCGGCCTCGCCGTGCCACTGGCCTTCTGCCTCGCCGGATCGGTGAATGTCTGGGATGTCGTCATCTGGGGCAGCGTCACGCTGGTGCTGCAACTCATCGCCTTTCGCCTGGTCGACCTGTTGCTGGGATCGCTGTCAGGCCGGATCGAGGCGAATGAGCGTTCCGCCGCGATCTTCCTGGCAATGATGAAGGCTGCGGTCGCCTGCCTGACGGCTGCGGCCGTGGCGGGCTGACGCGATGGGGCGTGGGGGCTGTGGCTGCCTGCCCTGGCTGCTCGGCCTGATCCTGCTGCTCGCCTGGCTGGGCGAGATGCAGGCACCGTCCTTGCAGGTCGAACAATATGATCCCCGCTCGCCCCGCCGCCCGCTACCGCGCGGGGGCGAGGAACAATATATTATCGAGGATCGGCCCGGCGGCCCGGCGGACGCCATGGGCACGGCCTTTGCCGTCGATCGCAACGGCGTGTGGATGACCGCCGAACATGTCACCCATGGCTGTTCGCGCGTCGGGCTGGAACAGCGCGGCCGCGCGCTGGAGGTGCCGCGCGTCATCGAAAGCCGGGAATCGGATGCCGCGATCATCCCGCGCGGCCCCCGCAGCCCCGCCGCCCTGCCGCTGCGCAGCGGGGCGCCCTCGCCCGGCTCCACCGGCTATCATATGGGCTTTCCCGCCGGCGAACCGACATTGGTCCTGTCCGAACTGATCGGCCGGGCCGAAGCCCGGCGCGGCAGCAGCGGCATCGACCAGCCGGTGCTGGTCTGGGCCGAGCGTGGCCGCCTGCCCGAGGGCGACGGCACCCTGTCGGGGATCAGCGGCGGCCCGGTCTTCTCCACCGATGGCCGGGTGGTCGGCATCAACAGCGCATCGACCGACCGGCGCGGCCGCATCCTGACCGTGGCGCCCGACGCGATGATGCGCCTGACCGCCGCCAGCCGCGCCGTTGGCGACCAGCCGGTCGCCTATCCCTTTGCCGGGCTGACCGACGCGCAGGAACGTTTCGCCAACTGGCTGGACGATGGCGTCATCCGCCGCATCTTCTGCGATGTCGATGACGGGCGCGGCGGTTGACGCCTGCGGGCAGGAAAGAGTAGGCGCTGCGCAGCATTTTCAGGGAAATTGAGATCATGAGCGACACGCCCCCCGACCATCTGTCCACCAACCCGCGCAGCCCCCATTTCGACATGGAGGTGCTGCAGCGCGGCATCGGCATCCGTTTCAAGGGCCGTGAGCGCAAGGATGTGGAAGAATATTCGATTTCCGAGGGCTGGATTCGCGTCGCCGCCGGCAAGACCCGCGACCGTCACGGCAACCCGCTGACCATCAAGCTGTCGGGTGAGGTCGAGGCCTGGTTCGAAAACCCGGCCGAAGGCGCCGAGGGCGACAAGGCCGCCGACGCCGAATAAGCAGACAAGGCCGGTCCCCGCTCGATCGCGGGGGCCGGTCAGTTCATCAGGGATTCGCGCTTCACGTCGGCGATGACGTCGCCCAGCGAGCGATCCGACGGGCTGTTGTCCGCATATTCGATGATGAACGGGTCCGCCTCGATACGGGGCGCCGCCTTGCGCCGGGGCGCAGCAGGCTTGGGCGAAACCGCCGCCACCATAGCATGCGTCTGGACCGACGCCATCCGTGTCGCCGCCCTGGGCAGCGGCGCAAGCTCCGCACCATCCTCACCATCGCCTGTGTCGGCCGCGGCGCTGGCATAGCGAAGGCTGCTGCCCAGCGCCGGATCGGGCGTGAAGGGATGCAGTTTCGCCTTGGCCGGATAGATGAAGCCGAAGGTCGGGTTGATGCGGGCGCCCATCTGCCCGGTCGGGCTGTGCCAGACGCGCACCTGGCTCCAGTCGCCGGCGTCCGACACGTCGATCGCCAGCACATCCTCCTCGATCGCACCGGGCGACGACCAGTTGGCGTGGCGGATCAGCACGCGGCGATCATCCAATATTCGGCTGACCACGGCGACATGGCCGAGGGTCATCGGCCCGACGGGCCGGAAGGCGAGCACCGCGCCCTTTTTGGGGATGGTACCGCGCTTGTAATGATCCTGTGCCTGGTCCCACCAGGTCAGCGCATCACCATAGATTTCCACGCCCGACACGATGCGCGCATAAGGAACGCACTGCAGCGCCGTGGCGCCCAGCACGGGCGCCGCCGTCAGGCCGGACAGCAAAGCCATCCAGCGGACATATCGAAACATTTAATGCGACCTCTAAGCGTCGAGTATCGCCCCACCGCGATCGACCCTAGAGCCCCATCCGTAAGGATTGGGTTAACGGCTCAGAAAGCACCCTTGGCGCTGTCGCTGCCGGCGGTGGCGCGATCGGCCAGGGCGATCTGGACCGGCTGATCGATTTCCGGCTTGTCGGCATAGATGAAGCCGTTGGTCGGGTTCGAACGCAGGCCAACTTCGCCGATCGGGCCATACCATACGCGCACGTCGGTCCAGTCATTGTTGGGCGACACGTCGATGGCGCGGACATTGCGCTCGACACCGCCACGATAGGACCAGTTGGCGTGGGTCAGCAGCACTTCGCGATCATTGACGATCTTGCTGACCATGGCGACATGGCCGACCGGCATGGCGCGGCTGGACGCGAAGGACAGGACGGCGCCGACGCGGGGCTCATGGCCACGGTCGTAGCGACCGGCGGCCTGGTTCCACCAGGTGTTGGCATTGCCGAAAATCTCGATGCCCGAAACTTCGCGGGCGAAGGGCGCGCATTGCAGGACACCGGCGGTGGCGGGAACGGCAGAGAAGGCACCGAGCGCAAGCATGGCGGCTGCGAACAGCGCGCGAAAACCACCGATCATTCCTTGCGACCCCCGACTTGTAGGTAGGTATAATCCCCGATGACCTCCTTAGGGCAGACGCCGTTCGTCTTGAAAACCGCCGAGCGATGAGTCGTTGCTGCGATGCGTCATGCTGCGGAACGAAAAACATGTCCGGCCGTTACATGGAGCCGGGTCGCACCGTTCAACTCATTGAAAAGACTATCTTCAGTGCCGGTCATCCAGACCTGGCCGCCAGTTTCACGCAATCGGTCGAACAGCGCAGCTCGTCGCGACGGGTCGAGATGCGCCGCCACTTCGTCGAGCAGAAGCACCGGCGGCTGGCCACGATCAGCCGACACCAGAGCCGCATGGGCCAGCAGGATCGAAAGCAGCAGCGCCTTCTGCTCGCCGGTCGAACAAAGCGCCGCCGCCTGATTCTTGGCGATGTGGATGACATCCAGATCATGACGATGCGGCCCCGACAGGGTGCGGCCGGCCGCGGCATCGCGTCGCCGCTCGCGGGCAAGCCGCTGGCCGAGCGCTTCGTCGCTGGCGCCATCCTCTTGCGCGATTCGGATGAGGGGCCGGGCAAAGGGTTCGTCGGGCTGATCGACCAATTGCCGGTTGAGGCGCGCGACCAGATCGGCGCGGGCGGCCGCGAGCGCCGTGCCATGCTCGTCCATCTGCGCCTCCAGCGCGCCGATCCACGCCGGGTCCGCCCGGCGCAGATCGGTCAGCAGCCGGTTGCGCGCGCGCATCGCCGCTTCATAGCGGGCGCTGTGCGCGGCATGGCCGGGATGAAGCGCCAGGGTGAGGCGATCGAGGAAGCGCCGGCGGCCGCCGGGGCTGTCGAGGAACAGCCGGTCCATCGCCGGCGTCAGCCAGACGATCGAGAGATGATCGGCCAGCGCATTGGCGGACGAGGCGACCCCGCCGATCCGCACCTGCCGCCGGTCGAGCGCATCCGCGCTGACGCCGGTGCCGAGCACCACGCCATCCACCTCCGCCGCGATGCCGAAGCTGCCGCCGCCATCCTGCCGCGCCATCGCCCGCAGTGCCGCGCCGCGCAGCCCCCGGCCGGGCGCCAGCATCGATACCGCTTCCAATATGTTGGTCTTGCCCGCGCCATTGTCGCCGGTCAGCAGGACGAACGGCTGGTCGGGCACGATCAGCGCGTCCGCATGGTTGCGGAAATCACTCAGGGTGAGGCGGCCGATCATCGCGCCGCTGTAGCGAGGACTGCGCGCCGGGGGAAGCGGTTCAGGCCGCCGGGGTGCAGCGCTTGCGTACGATCGCCGTGCCGTCATTGGTGATGGTAAGCTGCTGTCCATCGGTCGAGGGACGCAGCATCAGGGTCCGGGTCCAGCTTTCGCCCTCCCCCGTGAAATTGGCAACGACCGCCAGCCGCCCCTCCCCTTCGCGCGTGACGCGCTGCACTGTGCCGACGCTTTCGTGGAAGATCAGGCTGGCCGCGGTCAGTTCCAGCGCCTGGGCCGCCGCCCGGTCGCCGCAGCGTTCCTTGGTGCCGGTCCAGCGTCCCTGCAGCGCGATCGGGATCGCATTGGCGTGGAGCGCGTCGCCCTTGGCCACCGGCAGGTCGGGCGCAGGCTCTACCGGGGTGATGGCATTGGCGCCGGGCGGGACATCGCGCGTGCTGGGCAAGGCCTGGTCCAGGATGTTGGTGACCATGCCGGACTGATTCTGTTCCTTGCTGCCGCAACCGGCGAGCAGCAGCAGCGGAAGGGCGAGGAGGAAATGGTTACGCATGCGATGCCAACCCGGCAGGGCGGCATCGGGTTCCCCCAACCCTCGCGTGACCGGCTATCGCGGCCATGCTATCACCACAGAGACAATCGAGGAGGGATGCCATGCCGGTCCTGGGAATGGGCGGACTTTTCTTTCGCGCGCGTGATCCGCAGGCGCTGTCCGCCTGGTATCGCACCCATCTGGGCGTCGGCGGCGGATGCAGCGCCGATCCCGACATTCCGGCGGTCAACGAATATGTCTGGCAGACGCTGGGCGGGCCGATGGTCTTTTCGCCGTTCAAGCAGGACAGCGACTATTTCGCCGCCGACAAGAGCTTCATGATCAATCTGCGCGTGTCCAATCTCGACGGGCTGCTGGCGGACTTGCGCGCGGCGGACGTTGAGGCCATCACCAAGCCCGAATGGGATCATCCCGATGTCGGGCGCTTTGCCCGCATCCATGATCCCGAGGGCAATGCCATCGAATTGTGGGAACCGCCCACCCCCGCCGCCTGACCGACCCATGGGAGCTAGATTATGAAGAGCGCGAAGATCATCCTGGCCCTGGCGGCCGCAGCCCTGGGCACGCAGGGCAGCATGGCGGCACTGGCGGTGGGCGCCAAGGCGCCGGAATTCACCACCCGCGGCGCGCTGGCCGGCAAGACCTTCACCGTCACCCTGTCGCACCAGTTGAAGCGCGGGCCGGTGGTCCTCTATTTCTTCCCCAAGGCCTTCACGCCGGGCTGTTCGGCCGAAGCGCGCGAGTTCGCGGAGAATATCGACAAGTTCAAGGCGGCAGGCGCCACCGTGATCGGCATGTCGGCCGATCCGGTCGATGATCTGGTCGCCTTCTCCACCAAGGAATGCGCCGGCAAGTTCGCGGTCGCCTCGGCCGGGCCGAACATCGTGTCGGGCTATGATGTCGCGCTCAAGATGCGGCCGGGCATGACCGACCGCACCTCCTATGTCATCGCGCCCAGCGGCCGCATCGCCTTCGTCCATAGCGAGATGAGCTATGCCGGCCATGTGAAGAGCACGCTGGCTGCCGTCGAGGCGATGAAGCAGAAATAAGGCGCAACGGCGAAGGGGTGGCGGTCACCCCTTCACATATTTGTCGAACCAGCCGATCGTTTCGGACCAGGCGGCCTTTGCCGCTGCTTCATTATAGCTGGGCCGATAATCGGCCATGAAACCATGGTCGGCGCCGGCATGGACCGTGATCGCATCGGGCGGCGACTTGCCCGCCGCCTGGAGCGCCGCGCGCATCGCTTCGACATCGGCCTGGGGTATGCCCTTGTCCAGCTCGCCATATTGGCCGAGCACCGGCGCCTTGAGCTGCCCCACCTCCTCGATCACCGACAGGGTCTGGAGGTCGTTCTTCTGGGTCACGAGCCGGCCATAGAAGGCGACGCCGGCGTCGAGCGCGGCACTGTGCGCGGCATAGAGCCAGACCACCCGGCCACCCCAGCAGAAACCGGTGATGCCGCGCCGTGACGCGTCGCCGCCATGGGCGCCGGCAAAGGCATAGGTGGCATCGATGTCGGACAGGACCTGCGCGTCGGGCGCCTTGCTCACGATTTCCGCCACCAGTTGCTTGAAGTCGCTGACCTTAGTCGCGTCGCCATGGCGGGCGAACAGATCCGGCGCGACGGCATGATAGCCCGCTTTTGCGAAGCGCCGGCACATGTCGCGCACCCATTCATGGACGCCGAAAATCTCATGCACGACGACGATCACCGGCGCCTTCTGCTTGCCCGCCGGCCGGGCGACGAAGCCGGGCATGGCGAAACCGTCGCTGGTCGGGATCGAGACGGCTTCCTCCACCAGCCCGTCGGCCGGGGTCTGGATGGTGCTGGCCGCGACCGGCTGGCAGGCGGCGGCAAAACCGGCGGCAAAGGCGCCGCTGGCGAGGATGTGACGCCGGCTGAGCCCGGTCGAGGCGATCCAGTTGCGATCCTCCGCCAGCCGCTCGACGGGGGACGGCACATCATCGCGATCGGTGGTCATCGGCGCTCTCCTGCTGTGGACGGGCGCAGACTAGCCCAAGCCCACGGTCGCGCAAGCCGACGGGACAATCCCATGACGCCATCGCCGCCATCGCCGCTTCGATCGGCCCAATTTTAGGCGAGACACAGGAAATATGGCAGCTTGTCCGCAGCTTGTGGCGGACTTGATTTCGATCAGCATGATTTTTCGGAACATCGCTGCGCCGGCCCAAGTCGAGCGCAGGCGGGTTACGATGCCCGTTAGGAGAGTGTGAGATGGCAAACCAGAACCAGAATCCCGGTCAGCAGGGCGGTCAGCCCGGCAAGCCCGACCAGCAGAACCAACAGGATGAACAGCGTCGCCAGCAGGGCGGCGGCCAGCAGGAACGCCGCGACAATCAGGATCGCGAGCAGCGCTGATCCCTTCATGCATCCCATAGCATGAGCTGGGGCCGTCCCGCCGGGGCGGCCCTTTTTTTTGGGGCGTCAGACATGCTGAAACGGCGCCCCATGCCTGAACATCGCGCCATCGCGCTTGGCATCGCCATCCCGGCAGGATAGCGCCTGCGCCATGATTGCCCCCGCCCATCCGCGCCGCACCGCCGCCATCGCCTTCATCCTGGTGACGGCGCTGCTCGACGTCATGTCGATGGGCATCGTCATTCCGGTGCTGCCGCAGTTGATCGAAACATTGTCCGGCTCCAGCAGCAGCGCGGGCCTGTGGAATGGCCTGTTCGTCGCGCTCTGGGCGGCGATGCAGTTTCTCTTCTCGCCGGTGATCGGTTCGCTGTCCGATCGCTTCGGGCGCCGGCCGGTGATCCTGATCTCGGTCGCGGGGCTGGCGCTCGACTATGTGCTGATGGCGGTGGCGCCCAATCTCTGGTGGCTGGCGCTGGGCCGTATCCTCGCCGGCATCACCTCGTCCAGCTTCACCTCCACCTTCGCCTATATGGCCGACATCACCCCGCCCGAGGGCCGGGCGCGCGGCTATGGCCTGATCGGCGCAGCGTTCAGCGCGGGCTTCGTCGCCGGGCCGCTACTGGGCGGGGTGCTGGGCGAGATCTCGCACCGCGCCCCCTTCTGGGCGGCGGCCGGCCTGTCCGGCCTCGCCTTCCTCTATGGCCTCGTCGTGCTGCCCGAATCGCTCGCTCCGGAAAAGCGCATGGCCTTCAGTTGGCGCCGTGCCAATCCTTTCGGCGCGCTGCAATTGCTGCGCTCGCACCCCGAATTGTCGAGCCTCGCGATCGTCAATTTCCTCCTCTATTTCGCCCATCATCTCTTCTCGGCCGTGTTCGTCCTCTATGCCGGCGACCGCTATGGCTGGGGCGCCTGGCAGGTCGGCACCCTGCTGGCGATGGTCGGCTTGCTCGACATGGCAGTGCAGGGCCTGCTGGTCGGCCCGGTGGTGAAGCGGCTGGGCGACCGGACGACGATGGTCGTGGGCCTTGGCTTCGGCGCGGTCGGCATCGCCGCCATGGGCCTGGCGCCCACCGGCTGGCTGTTCGTCGCGGCCATGTTCCCCAATGCGCTCTGGGGCCTCGCCATGCCGACCATCCAGTCGCTGATGACGCAGCGCGTCTCCGAAAGCGAACAGGGCCAGTTGCAGGGCGCCAACAACAGTGTCGGCGCGATCGCCGGCATCGTCTCCCCGCTCTTCTTCGGCGCGGTCTATTCCGCCTCGGTCGGTGCCCGCCCGATCCTGCCCTTCATCGGCAGCGCCTTCCTGATCGCGGCGCTCGTCCTCGCCGGCGCCGCCCTGCTCGGCCGCGCAGCGGGACGCAAACAGGATGGTCCTGCGCCGGCCTAGAGCATTCTGAAGTCGGCTGGAACAGCCGACGACTCGCAGAATGCGGCGAACAAAAGGAAATCAGAGCATCATCCGATTTACCCTAATCGGATGATGCTCCGAACCGGGAAAACTGGACATATCGGGGCGGTGCGACTAACCGGGCGCGAATCCCTTCCACCGCTCGACATAAAGGCGATTCGATGACGCTGCCCCTTCAGGATTCCATCCTTATCGTGGACTTCGGCAGCCAGGTGACTCAGCTCATCGCCCGGCGCGTGCGCGAAGCCGGCGTCTATTCCGAGATCGCCCCCTTCACCCAGGCCCAGGCCGCGTTCGACCGCATGAAGCCCAAGGGCATCATCCTGTCGGGTTCGCCCGCCGGCGTGCCGGAGGAAGGCAGCCCGCGTGCGCCGCAGGCCCTGTTCGACGCCGGCGTGCCGATCCTGGGCATCTGCTACGGCCAGCAGGTGATGAGCCATCAGCTGGGCGGCGAAGTGCGCCCCGGTCACGAGACCGGCGAAGGCGGCGAATTTGGCCGCGCCTTCCTGACCGTGACCGAACCCTGCGCCCTGTTCGACGGGCTGTGGGAAGTCGGCGAACGGCATCAGGTGTGGATGAGCCATGGTGACAAGGTCACGAAATTCGCGCCCGGCTTCAAGATCGTGGCGGTGTCGGACGGCGCCCCCTTCGCGGTGATCGCGGACGAGGAACGGAAATTCTACGGTACGCAGTTCCACCCCGAAGTCGTGCATACGCCCGACGGCGGCAAGCTGATCGCCAATTTCGTCCGCCATGTCTGCGGCCTGGCCGGCGACTGGACCATGGCCGAATTCCGCCAGGTCAAGATTGCCGAAATCCGCGAGCAGGTCGGCAATGGCCGGGTCATTTGCGGCCTGTCAGGCGGCGTCGACAGCGCGGTGGCCGCCGTGCTCATCCATGAAGCGATCGGCGACCAGCTCACCTGTGTGTTCGTCGATCATGGCCTGATGCGCCTGGGCGAAGCCGAGCAGGTGGTCAGCCTGTTCCGCGAACATTATGGCATCAAGCTGGTCCATGTGAACGCCGAGGAGCGCTTCCTGGGCGGCCTCGCCGGCCTCACCGATCCGGAAAAGAAGCGCAAGTTCATCGGCGGCGAATTTATCGCCGTGTTCGAGGAAGAAGCCGCCAAGATCGGCGGCGCCGACTTCCTGGCGCAGGGCACCCTCTATCCCGACGTCATCGAATCGGTCAGCTTCACCGGCGGGCCTTCCGTGACGATCAAGTCGCACCATAATGTCGGCGGCCTGCCCGAACGCATGAACATGAAGCTGGTCGAACCGCTGCGCGAACTGTTCAAGGACGAAGTCCGCGTGCTGGGCAAGGAACTGGGCCTGCCCGACATCTTCGTCGGCCGCCATCCCTTCCCTGGGCCGGGCCTTGCCATCCGCATCCCCGGCGAAGTCACCAAGGAACGCTGCGACATCTTGCGCAAAGCCGACTTCATCTATCTGGAGGAAATCCGCAACGCGGGCCTCTATGACGCAATCTGGCAGGCCTTTGCCGTGCTGCTGCCGGTCCGCACCGTCGGCGTGATGGGCGATTACCGGACCTATGACAGCGTCTGCGCCGTACGCGCGGTCACCTCGACCGACGGCATGACCGCCGACATCTATCCCTTCGACGCCGCTTTCCTCAGCCGCGTCGCGACCCGCATCATCAACGAGGTCAAGGGCATCAACCGCGTGGTCTACGACTACACCTCGAAGCCCCCCGGCACGATCGAGTGGGAATAAATCGGAACAACTGACCGTCCGGGGGACGGTCATCCGATTTACTCGGCGGCGCAAGCCGCCGCAGCCCTTGCCGCTTACCGCGCCGCCAGCACCGCCGCCATCTGCGCGACCAGTTCGGCGGTCGGCCCGGCATCGTCCCAGGCATAGAGCGACACGCGCATGGCGGCCTCCGCCCCGAACGGCGCATAGGGTCGCACCGCCCGCCCGGTCGCCGCGCGCATCGGCACCAGCGACAGGCCCATGCCCGCCTCCACCGCGGTCAGCACGCTGGTGAGGTCGCTGCCGGTGAAGGCCACATGGCAGCGCCGCCTCTCCCGCCCGATCCGGTCGAACATCGCATCGCGATAGAGGCCGCCCGCCGGAAAGGCGACCAGCGGCAGCGGATCGGGCCAGTCGCCCAGTCGGTCCGCGCTTTCATGCCAGCCGATCGGTTCGGGGAAACTGGCGCGGCAATCGGCGCTCGGCGTCGGTTCCTTGACAGCGATGATGTCAAACTCGCCGGCGCGGTATCGGCGCGTGAGGTCACGGCTGAGCCCGATGGTAACGTCCAGCCGCACCGCCCGATATTGTTCGGAAAAGCGGGCAAAGACCCGCATCATGGCGCGACTGGCTATGTCGTCGGGCAGGCCGATGCGGATCGACGCGCTGCCGGCCGGATCGGCAAGCAGGCTTTCCGCCTCCTGCTGCAGCGACAGGATGCGCCGGGCATGACCCAGCAGCCGCTCGCCCGCCGCCGTCGGCCGCACCGGCCGCGCCGCCCGATCGACCAAGACGTGGCCCACCGCCTGCTCCAGTCGACCCAGTTGCTGGCTGATGGTCGACTGGGTCATGTGCAGCCGCTGCGCCGCGATGGTGAAGCTGCCGCTGTCGGCGATCGCGACAAAGGCACGGAGCAGGCGCGGATCGAGCATGGCATTCCATTTGGATCATGAATGATTGCCATTCATATATGTTGTTTGTCGATGATGCAGCCCCTGCCTATCCTGCGCGCCGCACAAGAACCGGGGATTTTCATGAAGACGCTTCTCGCCGCGCTGCTGGCCGCCACTGCCCTGTTGCCCCTGCCCACCGCAGCGAAGGCCGCGCCGGCCCGCGCCGACCTGCTGATCCGCCATGCGACGCTGGTCGATGTCGAGCATGGCCGGCTGGTCCCCGATCAGGCCGTCGCGACCAGGGGCGACCAGATCGTCGCGGTCGGCAACGACGGCACGATCGCCGCCGCCTGGCGCGCGGGCAAGAATGTCGAGGCCAAGGGCCGCTATCTGATCCCCGGCCTGTGGGACATGCATGTCCATTTCGGCGGCGGGCCGGAGCTGATCGAAGAGAATAAGGCGCTGCTGCCGCTCTATATCGCCAATGGCATCACCACCGTGCGCGATGCGTCGGGCGACCTGCCCTATGATGTGCTGCGCTGGCGCGGCGAGATTGCCGACGGGCGGCTGTTCGGCCCGACCCTGCTGAGTTCCGGCCCCAAGATCGAGGGGATCAAGCCGGTGTGGAAGGGTACGCTGGAAACCGGGTCGGAGGCCGATGTCGAGCAGGCGATCGCCAAGCTGAAAGAACTGAACGTCAATTTCGTCAAGATCACCGACAGCACCTTGAAGCCCGAGCTGTTCCTCTATGCCGTGCGCCAGGCGCGCGGCGCCGGGCTGCGTGCGTCAGGCCATATCCCGATGGCCTTGACCGTCGGCCAGGCGATCGAGGCCGGGATCAGTTCGATCGAGCATATCGACTATGCCCACAAGGCGGGCGTGAAGGACGAGGCGCGGATCACCGCCGATTTCGCCGCCGGCAGGATCGACCGGGCACAGGCGAGCGCGCAACTGGATGCCGGCTTTGACGAAGCCACCGCCATGGCCGCCTATCGCGACATGGCCGCGCGCGGCGTGTTCGTGACGCCGACGCTCAGCATCTCCCGCACCGTCGCCTATCTCGACAAGGAGGATCACAGCGCTGACCCAGAACTGGCCTATATCGGCCCGCGCCTGCGCAAGACCTATGACTGGCGGATCGAGCGCGCGGCCAAGGCGACGCCCGAGCAGATCGCCCAGCGCCACGCCATTTACGAGCATAATGCCGCGATCCTGCCGCTGTTGCAGCAGGCCGGTGTGACGATCATGGCCGGCACCGATGCGGGCTTCCTCAACAGCTTCGACTATCCCGGCTTTGCCCTGCACCAGGAACTGGCGCTCTATGTCGATCGCGGCCTGACCCCGGCCCAGGCGCTGGCCAGCGCCACCCGCGCCGGCCCGGCCTGGTTCGGCCTGCTCGACCGCTATGGCGCGGTGGCAGAAGGCAAGCAGGCGGATATGGTCCTGCTGACCGCCAATCCGCTGGAAGATATCCACGCGACCAAGGCGATCGACGCGGTGATCCTGCGCGGCACATTGCAGGACCGCGCCCGGCTCGACGCGCTGCTGGCAGAGACGAAGGCGAAGGTCGCCGCCTGGGATGCGGCGGCAACCCGGCCCTGACGGATCAGCCGCGCATCAGCATGTCGGCTGGCACTGGCAGCATGTCGACCTTGCCGGTCGCCACGTCATAGACGGCGGCGACCACCTTCAGCGTGCCCGCCTTCACCTTCTCCTCGATCACTGGCGAGGCGTTGACCAGAGTCGCCGCCTGCACCAGTGCATTGGTACGGGTGACGATGGCCGCATCCTTGCTGCGGGCCAGATAGAGGGCGGGCAGGATCGCGGGGAAGAGCGCACTGATCTGGCCCGGCACCTCGGGATTGTCGATCGCCGCCTTCACCGCGCCGCAATTGCTGTGGCCCATGACGACCAGCGCCTTCAGCCCCAGCACCGCCACGCCATATTCCAGGCTGGCGACGATTTCGGGCGTGGTGATGTTGCCGGCGATGCGGGTGACGAACAGCCGGCCGATATATTCGTCGAACACCATCTCCACCGGCACGCGCGAGTCGGCGCAGGACAGGACGCCGACCACGGGCCATTGCCCCTCGGCCGCGCGCGCCTTGATGATCGACAGGTCCTGCAGATGGGCGGTCGGCTTGCCGGCGACGAAGCGGGCATTGCCGGCCACGATCTCGGCCAGGGCAGCGTCCGGCGTCATCGACGCATCCGGGCCATCGACGGGAGGCGCTGCCATCGCCGGCACGGACGGCAGAGCGGCCATGGCCACCCCGCCCGCCATCGTCATCGCTGTCAGAAAAGCGCGGCGGGAGGGTGTGGCGCCATCCTCCTCCTGCGTCCCGTGCAGCTGGTCATGCATGCCATCGACGTCCGAACACATGGGTCTGTCTCCCTGTGATGAGGAGGCGCCATGATGCCGGACCTGTTTGCGCGGGGCAATGGAAAGACCGGGATCAAGAAGCAGAGCCTGATTCACGTCATCGGTAGAAGCGCAAGGCGCTTCCACCTCGAACGATCAGGCTCTAGATCAAACCACCGCCGACGATCCGATGGAGCCCCGCTTGCCCGACACCCGACTTGGCCATCCCGTCTATCGCGACATGCCGACCACCATTTTCGAGCATATGTCGGCGCGCGCGCGGGAAACCGGTGCGATCAATCTGGGGCAGGGCTTTCCCGAAGGGCCGGGACCACAGGAAGTGCTGCAGGCCGCGGCGAACGCGCTGCTGACCCGGTCCAGCCAATATCCGCCGATGCCGGGCCTGATCGAACTGCGCACGGCGCTGGCCGATCATTATGCCCGGCGCCAGGGGCTGAACCTCAACCCGCAGGACATCATCGTCACATCCGGCGCGACCGAGGCGATTGCCGCCAGCCTGCTGGCGCTGGTGCGGCCGGGGGACGAGGTGCTGATGCTGGCGCCGCTCTATGACGCCTATCTGCCGCTGGTCGAGCGGGCTGGCGGCGTGGCCAGGGTGGTGAAGCTGACGCCGCCCGACTGGCGCGTCACCCGCGACGCGCTGGAGGCGGCGATCACGCCCAGGACCCGCATCCTGCTGATGAACAATCCGGTCAATCCGACCGGCATCGTGCTGCGTGAGGCGGAACTGGCGCTGCTGGCGGATCTGTGCGTCAGCCATGACCTGATCGCGCTCTGCGACGAAGTCTGGGAGGAGACCGTCTATGACGGGCTGCCGCATCGCCCGCTGATCGGCTTTCCCGGCATGCGCGAGCGCACGGTCAAGATCGGGTCGGCGGGCAAGATCTTCTCCGTCACCGGCTGGAAGGTCGGCTGGATGTGTGCCGCGCCGCCGATCGCCACCCTGCTCGCCCGCGCCCACCAGTTCCTGACCTTCACCACCCCGCCCAACCTGCAATGGGCGGTGGCGCAGGGGCTGGGCTGGCCCGAAGATTGGCTAAACGACCAGCGCGCCGCCTATCAGGCGTCGCGCGATCGGCTGGCGGCGGGGCTGATCAAGGCGGGCTATGTCGTGCAGCCGAGCGGCGCCACCTGGTTCCTGTCTATCGACCTGCCCGCGTCGGGCATCGCGATGGACGATGTGACCTTCTGCAACCGGATCATCGACGAAGCCGGCGTGGCGGCGATCCCGATCTCCGCCTTCTACCCCGACGATCCGGTCACCCATCTGGTCCGCCTCTGCTTCTCCAAGTCGGACGCGACGCTGGATCAGGCGATCGAGCGGCTCGCCGCCTTCCGCGCGAGCCTTGGCTGACGCAGGATCGCCGCGCCCAGAATCAGCATGACGATCAGCAGAAGGCCTTGGGCGGCGAGGAAGGGCGGCTCCGTGCCGGTCGGCGCCAGCCGATTGAGCGCCGGCACCTTGAGGAAACCCTGTACGACCAGCACGAAAAGGTTGAGCCACAAAGCGATGGTCGCGGTCACCGCATAAATGCCCCGCGCCCGGCCCCGCAGGCCAAGGCCGTAAAAGGCGGCGAAGGCGATAATCAGTACCAGCGTGGAGAGGATACCGACGCCGATCGCCGGGGTGAAGCCGCGAAAGGGAAAGAGGAAGCCGGTCAGGCTGGTGAGCAGGGTCGTCACCAGGAACAGGCCCTGCATTTTTGGCAGGACATGCCCCCTGGCCATGGCCGGCAGGGCGACAAGGCCGCTGACGATGCCGACCAGGCTGATCGCGACATGCAGGGCGATGAAGGCGGGAATGGAAAGACCGAGGATCATGATTTTTCTCCCTGGGAAATTCCCGTCACCCCCGCGAAAGCGGGGGTCCATCTCCCAACGATGCATCCAGACGCAAGGCCAGGAGATGGATTCCCGCCTTCGCGGGAATGACGAAAGAGGTCAGGCGGTCACCCGATACCGGAGCGCCGCATCCTTGAGCGACAGGTTGGGCCGAAGCGCGGCCCGCGCGGCGAGATAGGCGTCGAGATCGGCATTGTCCGGCAGGGCCGGAATGGTGATCGCCTCGCCCATGTCGAGCCCGGCCAGCGCCGCGTCGACCATCACCTCGACATCCATCACCATGTGCGGCGGCAGGCCGGCGATCTGTTCCGCCGTCCAGATGGCGGTGCGGGTGATGCCGGGCAGCACCGCCTGCACCTTCACGCCCTTGCCGCCCAGTTCGACCTGCAGCGCCTCGGTAAAGGCCAGCACATAGGCCTTGGTCGCGGGATAGACGGCGGTGAAGCCGTCCGGCATCAGCGCGGTGACCGACGTGATGTTGATCAGCGTGCCCGCGCCTCTGGCCGCCAGCCGCGGCGCAATGGCGCGGGACAACCGCGTCACCGCCAGAATGTTGAGGTCGATCAGGCCGGTGAGATAGGCAGGGTCGGTCTCGACAAAGGCCTGCTCCCCGGCGATGCCGGCATTGTTGACGAGGCCGGTGATCGCGTCATCGTCGCGCAGCCGCGCCTCGACCCGCGCCAGATCGTCAGCTTGTGACAAGTCGGCGGCGATCACTTCCACGCTGACGCCGCTGTCGGCGCGCAGGCGGGCGGCCAGCGCCTCCAGCTTTTCGACGCGCCGGGCGACCAGGATCAGATTGGCGCCGCGCCTGGCAAAGCGATCGGCATAGACGGCGCCGATACCGTCCGACGCGCCGGTGATGAGGATGGTGTCTTGGGTCATGGGATGTCTCCTTTGAAAGACTATTTTCCCGTTCGGGCTGAGCGAAGTCGAAGCCCTTGCCTGAGCGAAGCGAAGGCACCTCGCTCCGCTCGGTGGAACCCTTCGACTTCGCTCAGGGCGAACGGTATTTATGTCAGCCGTTGATGAAATCGAGCAGGTCGGCATTGAACCGGTCCTGGTGAGTCTGCGTCAGCCCATGGTCGGCGCCTTCATACACGATCAACACCGCATCCGTAACGATCTTGATGGTGGAGAGGGCCGCCGCGCCGATCGGCACGATCTGGTCGTCGTCGCCATGCAGGACCAGCGTGGGCACATCGACCTTCGCCAGGTCGGCATGGAAATCGCTTTCGGAAAAGGCGCGGATCGAGTCGAGTTGCCCCTTGAGGCCGCCCATCATCCCCTGCCGCCAGAATTCTTGCACAATGCCTTCGGAGATGACCGCGCCATCCCGGTTATAGCCGTAGAAGGGGATGGTCAGATCCCTGAAGAACTGGCTGCGATTGTCGAACGTGCCCTTGCGGATGCCGTCGAACACGTCGATCGGCAGACCGCCGGGATTGGCTTCGGTCTTCAGCATCAGCGGCGGGACCGCGCCGATCAGCGCCAGCTTGGCAACCCGGCTGGTGCCATGGCGGCCGATGTAGCGGGTGACTTCGCCGCCGCCGGTCGAATGACCGACCAGGATGAT
Source organism: Sphingobium sp. VMM (assembly GCF_056790315.1). NCBI lineage: Bacteria > Pseudomonadati > Pseudomonadota > Alphaproteobacteria > Sphingomonadales > Sphingobiaceae > Sphingobium > Sphingobium sp. VMM. The sequence goes on along the minus strand of NZ_JBXGSI010000014.1, from coordinate 103,009 downwards.
GTCAGACAGGTCCAGCGCCGCGATCAGATCGGCCAGATCGTCGGCATATTGGTCCATATTATTATTGTCCCACACCTGGTCCGACCGGCCATGGCTGCGGCGGTCATGGGCGATGGTGCGGAAGCCCTGATTGGCGAAATAGACCATCTGCGCGTCCCAGGCGTCGGCGCTGAGCGGCCAGCCATGGGAGAAGAGGATCGGCTGGCCGTCGCGCGGTCCCCAATCCTTGTAGAAGATGCGGGTGCCGTCCTTGGTGGTGACATAGTTGCTCATGTGAAATTCCCTTCTTCTGTTCCAGAAGGGCGCCTTCACGCCCTGTGCTTGCAGAATTACGAGCAATGGCCGAGGATCGGGATTGGCGGTTCCGACATTAAGCGGGCCGATTCCGACAAAGGATCAGCATATGGCCGACAGCAGCCTTCCGCGCGCCGAAGTGGGCATCTTGCTCTATCCGGGCTGCCAGCAGGCGATGGTCCATGGCATGACCGACCTGATCGACATTGCCGGGCAGTTCTCGGTCCAGCATGGCGGCCCGGTGGTGCGCGTCAGCCATTGGCAGATGGGCGATGACGGCTGCTTTGCCCGCAGCCATGACACACATGAAGGATTGGGCGGCACGCCCGACATCTGGCTGGTCCCCGGTCGCCTGACCGGCGTGCCCGAGGCGGAGGAAGCCGCGCCCTATGCCCGCTGGCTGCTCGATCGCCATGCCGCCGGGGCGACGCTCGCCTCCAATTGCGGCGGCGCCTTCCTGCTGGCGGCGACCGGCCTGCTCGATGGTCGCCCCGCCACCACCCACTGGTGGTTCGCCGATGCCTTCCGCACCCGCTTCCCCGCCGTGAAGCTCGATTGCGACCGCATCGTCATCGATGATGGCGATATCATCACCGCCGGCGGGCTGATGGCCTGGACCGACCTTGGCATGCGGCTGGTCGACCGGTTGCTCGGCCCGACGGTGATGCTCGACACCGCCAAATTCCTGCTGATCGACACAGCCGGGCGCGAACAGAAGCATTTCGCCCGCTTCCTGCCGCGCCTGACCCATGGCGACGAACCGATCCTGAAGGTGCAGCACTGGCTCGCCGCGCGGGAGGCGAAGGCGGTCAGCGTCACCGAGATGGCGGCGCAGGCCGCGCTGGAGGAGCGCACCTTCCAGCGCCGGTTCAAGGCGGCGACGGCCATGACCCCGATCGAATATGTCCAGCATCTGCGCGTGGCAAAGGCGCGCGAGCATCTGGAATTTACCCGGCGCACGATCGATCAGATCGCCTGGAGCGTCGGCTATGAGGATGCCGCCGCCTTCCGCAAGCTGTTCCACCGCCTGGTCGGCCTGTCGCCAGGCGACTATCGCGCCCGCTTTGCCGCGCCCAGCGCACAGGCGGCATGACGGCACGCATAAGGAAGATTCTTGCGACCTTCGACGCGGCCCGCTAAGTTCCTGTTTCGTTCCAAAAAAGGATAGTTATGGACAGCCTCGCCGCCCTTCTCATTCCCGTCGCGCTGCTGATCGGCCTGGCCGTCGGCTGGCTGCTCAAGGGCAAGGCGCTGGCGCCGCTGACCTCCGAAAAGGCCGATCTGGCCGGCAAGCTCGACATCGCGACCGCCCAGCGCAATGGCGCGATCGCCGAACTGGCGGTGGAGAAGGAAAGGGTCGCGCAGGGCATGAGCCAAGTGGCCCGGCTCGAATCCGCCCAGGCCGCGTCCGAGCAGCGGATCGAGGCACTGCAGGCCGCCGCCAGCCAGCGTATCGAAGCGATCCAGACCGAGCGCGAGGCCGCGCTGCGTGACCTCGCCGCCCTCCAGTCCGACATCCATGCCCGCACCCAGGCGTTCGAGCAGCAGATCGCCGCGCTCAAGGATGCCAAGGAACAGCTCTCTGCCCAGTTCAGCGAGATTGGCGGCAAATTGCTCGAATCCGCCCAGACCCAGTTCCTGACCCGCGCCGACCAGCGCTTCGCCCAGGCGAGCGAGAAGAGCGAGGCGCAGTTGAAGACGCTGCTCAACCCGGTTGAAACCACGCTCAAGCGTTATGAGGAGGGCCTCGCCCGCGTCGAGAAAGACCGGGTCGGCAGCTATGCCGAACTGCGCGAGGCGGTGCAGCAGGTTCATCTGGGCCAAGGCCAGGTGCGCGAGGAAACCGCCAAGCTGGTCAACGCCCTGCGCGCCGCGCCCAAGACGCGCGGTCGCTGGGGCGAGCAGCAGTTCAAGAATCTCATCGAAACCGCCGGCCTTTCCCCCTTCGTGGACTTCAAGGAGGAAGTGTCGGTCGCGGTCGAGGACGGCCGCCTGCGCCCCGACTTCGTCATCAACCTGCCCGGCGACCAGCAGATGGTGGTCGACGTCAAATGCTCGCTGGTCGCCTATCTGAACGCGGTCGATCAGGTCGATCCGGCGCTGCGCGACGCCCATATGCTCGACCATGCCCGCGCCATGCGCACCCATGCCGACGCACTGGGGCGCAAGGCCTATTGGGAACAGTTCGACAAGGCCCCCGACTTCGTCATCATGTATGTGCCGGGCGACAATTTCGTCACTGCGGCGCTGGAAGCGGACATGGAGCTTTGGGAACGCGCCGCCAAGAATCGCGTCATCATCTGCGGCCCGGCCACCTTCCTGCCGCTCGCCCGCACGCTGGCGGGCCATTGGCGCCAGGCCAAGATGCAGGAACAGGCGCAGCAGGTCGGCCAGCTCGGCAAGGAACTTTATGAGCGCCTGGCCGTCGCCGCGACCCATTTGCGCAAGCTGGGATCAGGCCTCAACAGCGCGGTCTCCAACTATAACAGCTTCATCGGCAGCTTCGAAACCCGCGTCCTCTCCACCGGCCGCAAGTTCCGCGATCTCGACATCGAGACCGGCGGCAAGGAGATCGAGGCGATGGAACCGCTCGACGTCCTCGCCCGCGACGCCCAGGCCGACGAGGCGCGCGCGCTGCCCGCAGCGGAATAGGATCGTCTCGGGCTAGCTTGCCGCCACAGGCGCGGACGAAAGCGTCGTGGGTCTCGGGCGGCACGGCCGCGCCTGCACCCAGGCGATCAGTCCGGCCACCACCAGGCTGGCGGCAACCCCGCCAGCCACGGGCACGCCCAGCATCAGCCCCGTCATGCAGACCGGGGCATGAACGGCATAAAGCGGAAAGGAAAGTGCGCCCGCCGCCGTCATCCACCGCGATTGTCGCTGCCAGCGCAGCCCGCCCGCCAGCATCAGGGGACAGATCAGCAGGATGAAGACCATGCCGCTGGCCCAGCCATCCGCGTCGATCATCGTGCCGATGCCGAAATAGAGCGGCATCGCGACCAGGGCCGCCAGCGGCGGAACGGCTATGGTCGGCCTGTCACGCCACCAGCGCCACAATATGACCCCCATGCCATAGGCGCACATCACCCGCGGCAGGCCGAAGAGAAAGCTGGCAGGCTGCGCCCCCACGTCCACCCCCACACGACTGGCGACAACCGCGAACAGGGTCGCGCTCAGCAGCACGACATGCACCAATATCCTGGTCGACAAGCGGCGCAGGACAAGGCCGTGGGCCATATTGGCGATCAGTTCCAGGAGGATCGACCAGGCCGGCCCGTTCAACGGATAGAGACGCCCGGTGAATAGGCTGGGAATCAGCAGCAGATTGGCAAGGGCCACCGGCCAGAGCGACATCTCATTGGTAAGGAGGAAGCCGGGCAGCGCGATCAGCCCCGCCATAGCCATGACCGGCAGGAAACGCCGATATCGCGCGCGGACGAACGCGCTGGTCGACAACTCCTGCCCCAACCGCGCCTCATAGGTGCGCGCCATCACATAGCCGCTCAGCATGAAGAAGAAGTCGACCGCCAGATAGCCGTTGCCCCGCGCGTCGCCCGTGGTCCAGGTCAGCGCATGGAACAGCAGGACGCTGAGCGCGGCGATCCCGCGCAATCCATCGAATCCGATCAGCCGCCCCTGCATGGCGCGGCTATAGTGGGCAAGCCTTAAGAATCTGCCCATTGCCGCCCCGCCCCCGCGCTGGCATGGCTGCCCCCATGAAAAAGATCGGCCTGCTTGGCGGCTCCTTCAATCCGGCGCATGGCGGGCATCGCGCCATTTCGCTGTTCGCCAGGGACGCCTTGGGCCTCGACGAAATCTGGTGGCTGGTATCGCCCGGCAATCCGCTGAAGCCCGCCAGGGGCATGGCGCCGCTGCCCGTCCGCCTTGCCCATGCGCAGAAAATCGCCCGCCGCGCGCCGATTCGTGCCAGTGCGATCGAGCGCCAATTGGGCACCCGCTACACCGTCGACACGTTGCGCGCGCTTCGCCAGCGCTACCCCCGCAACCGCTTCGTCTGGCTGATGGGCGCCGACAATCTGGCGCAATTTGGCCAATGGCGCGACTGGCGCGGCATTGCGCGACAGATACCCATTGCCGTTATCGCCCGTCCGGGCTATGATGACGCTGCCCGTGGCTCTACGGCCATGAGCTGGCTGCGGCGCTTCGTCCGGTCCGCGCGCCAGAGTGCAGACTGGACGAATTGGAGACCACCGGCGCTCGTGCTATTGCGCTTTCGCCCTGATCCAAGATCGGCAACCCTGCTACGGCAGGCGGACCCCCTCTGGCATCGCGAATATGAAGCAACGTGTGTGCGCGATCCGCTCACGCGCCGGATGATCGTCTAGATTGGAGTTTAATTGACTAACCTCGCCCCTGCCAACGATACGGCGCCCGCCGCCGATAGCGTGGCCGCCCTGCACGCCCTTGTCATGCAGTCGCTCGACGACGACCAGGCGCAGGAAACCATCTCCATCCCCCTCGAAGGCAAGAGCAGCATCGCCGATCATATGGTGATTGCGAGCGGCCGTTCGTCGCGTCAGGTCGCGGCGATCGCCCAGCATCTGGCCGAACGGATCAAGAAGGCCACCGGCCGCTCCGCGCGGGTCGAAGGCCTGCCAGTCGCCGACTGGGTGCTGATCGATGCCGGCGACGTGATCGTCCATCTGTTCAAGCCGGAAGTGCGCAGCTTCTACAATCTGGAACGGATGTGGGGCTTCGTCGACGCACCGGTCGCGGGCAACGCTTGATCCTTGCCGTCGCGCCCTTCGACATGGGCGCGATGACAGGCTAGGGGGGAGCCATGCTCCTCCACATCATCGCGCGCGGCAAGATCGGGCGCTCGCCCGAAGCCGATCTGGTCGACCGCTATGTCAAGCGGCTGACCATGCCGCACAAGATCACCGAAATGCCCGACCGGGGCGGCAAGCTGCCGCCCGTCGGTCCCGGCACGGTGACGGTCATGCTCGACGAAAAGGGCAAGCAGCTTTCCTCGATGGACTTTGCCAGGCGGATCGAGGGCTGGCGTGACACCGGCACGCGCGAGATCCGCTTCCTGATCGGCGCGGCCGACGGCTTCGACGATGCCGAACGGACCAATGCCGATCTGCTGATCGCCTTTGGCGCCATGACCTGGCCGCACATGATCGCCCGCGCCATGCTCGCCGAACAGCTGTGGCGCGCCTGCTCGATCCTCGCCAACCACCCCTATCATCGCGAAGGCTGAGGCTCGACATGCCCGCGGCTTGCGCCTAGTCAAAGCCCTATCGGGCGGGACAAGCGGTTGAAGCGCAGCATCATCAGCAACAGCATCACGGGCATCGCACTGGCGGGCATCGTGGCCCTTGTCGCCACACGCCTGCCCGCCGCGAACGATGCCGCGATCATCCTGCCCGGCACCGCCGGCACCACGCTGGCACAGGAACAAAAGGCGCTGCGCGACGCCCGCCGCCAGTCGGTGGAGGCCGCCGACCGTTCGGTCCGGCAGGAGCGGCAGGCCGGCATGGCCCGTGACGAGGCCGAACAGGCCGGCCGCCGCGCCGCCGCCATGGCCGCCCGCATCCAGCAGGCCGAGGCCGATGTCCAGGCCGCCCAGGCCCGCATCGCCATCATCGCCCGAATGCAGCGCGCCCAGGCCGCGCGCCTCGCCGCCCGGCAGGAACCGGTGGTGCGCCTGACCGCCGCGCTGCAGATGATGAGCCGCCGCCCGCTCGCCCTTGCCCTCGTCCAGCCCGGATCGATCAGCGACGCCGTCCATATGCGCGCGGTGCTGGGACAGGTGCTGCCGGTGATCGAGCAGCGCACAGCGGGCCTGCGCGCCGAACTGGACCGCAGCCGCGCGATCCGCGCCACCGCGCAGCAGGCCGCCGACGCCCTGACAAAGAGCCGCCGCGACCTCACCGATCGCCAGGCCGCCCTGCGCCAGCTCGAAACGCAAAAGCGCGTCGCCGCCCGCGACTATCGCGCCAATGCCGGGCTGGAGAGCGAACGCGCGCTGGCGCTGGGCGAGAAGGCGCGTGACATTGTCGACCTGATGGACCAGCTGGAGGTGGCGAGCGACCTGCGCGATCGCCTGGCGCAACTGTCCGGTCCGGTGCTGCGGCCCGCCCGCCCCGACCGGGCCGGCGCCCCTGCCCCCGACCGCGAGACGCTGGACAGCGGCCCGCCGCCCTATCGCCTGCCGGTCGTCGGCCAGCTCGTCACCGGCATGGGCGAGGTGAATGACGGCGGCGTGCGATCGCGCGGCCTGACCCTGGTGACCCAGGCCGGCGCCCAAGCAGTCGCGCCGACCGCCGGCCGCATCGCCTTTGCCGGCCCCTATCGCGGCTACGGCCAGATCCTCATCATCGACCATGGCCAGGGCTGGACCACCCTCATCACCGGCCTGCACCGTGTCACCGCTCAGGTCGGCGAGAGTGTGCGTCAGGGCGACCCGGTCGGCCTCACCGCCGCCCAGGGCCGCCCCACCGTCACCGTCGAACTGCGCCGCAACGGCCGTCCGGTGGACATCGTGCCGCTGGTGGGACTGGGCTAACGCAATCGCAAGACTTGCCGCTTACGCCTGCTTGGGTGAACGCTCATACGCCCTTGCCCTTGCCCGCACATGAGATCTGGCCCGATCTGTGGCAGAGCGCCAGTGCTTGGCGGGGACGAATGATCGAAGAGTTTGCTCGCGCCGAGGCCGCCGTGACCGAGGCGTTGATCCAGCTTTCCAATGTCCCGACCAAGGGCAAGAACATCAATCTGCCCCATCTTGTGGGCCAGCGATTTGCCGCACTGGCCAAGGCCATCGGCACCGACGGCCCATTTGCCGTTGAAGGCAAGGCACTAGCCAAGGCCCTGGAAGAGTTCATCGCCTTTGAAACGCTGCGCGCGACCTTGTGCCATGGCACGCAGACCGTCACCGTCGATCACAAGGGCCGATGGCACGTCACATTGCGCTTGCAGATATTGCGAGGCGGCAAAGCCTTGCGCGAGACGCTGGTGCTCGACGAAAACGAAGCCATCGAACGTTGCAAAATGATACATGCGGCGCGGCAACGGCTGGAGTCCAAGATCAGCCTCATGATCAGCGGCCTAGCCCGACAAGGGGGAAATCAAACCCATTAACCCCACGCTCATCGACGCCAAGCAACATTGGTCGAAGCGCGCTTTTGCGTTGGATAGCGAATCGACGTATATCGATCCCTCGATGCGGACTCCAAGGACAGCCATGAAATCCACCTTCCTGCAGGGCGCGGTCGCGCTCGGCGCGCTTGCGCTCATCCCCGCCACCACCGCGGCGCTCGCCGATGGCGAGGCATCGAGCTACAAGGCGCTCGACGAATTCATGGACGTCTTCCAGAAGGTCCGCAGCGACTATGTCGAGAAGGTCGACGACGAGAAGCTGATCAAGGGCGCGATCGACGGCATGCTCGCCAGCCTCGATCCGCACAGCAGCTTCCTCGACGCGCGCGATTTCCAGAATCTGCGCACCCAGACCGAGGGCAGCTATGGCGGCCTTGGCCTGTCGGTCACGCAGGAGGATGGCGCGGTCAAGGTGATCGCCCCGACCCAGGACACGCCGGCCTGGCGCGCCGGGATCAAGGCGGGCGACTATATCACCCATATTGACGGCCAGCTCATCTATGGCGGCACGCTGGACGAGGCGGTGGACAAGATGCGCGGCGCACCGGGCACCAGCATCAAGCTGACCATCGTGCGCACCGGCCGCGACAAGCCGATCGACCTGACCCTCACCCGCGAGATCATCGAGATCAAGCCGGTGAAGTGGGAAGTGAAGAACAATATCGGCGTCATCAACATCGTCAGCTTCTCGGCCAATACCGGCGCCGATGTCCGCTCGGCGATCCGCAGCATCGACAAGAGCCTGGGCCACAAGCCGACCGGCTATATCCTCGACCTGCGCTCCAACCCCGGCGGCCTGCTGGACGAAGCGGTATCGACCAGCGACGTCTTCCTGGAACGCGGCGAGATCGTGTCGCAGCGCGGCCGCAACAAGGGCGATGTCGAACGCTATTATGCCAAGCCCGGCGACGACGCGAAGGGTCTGCCAGTAATCGTGCTGGTCGATGCGGGCTCCGCCTCGGCCTCCGAAATCGTCGCCGGCGCGCTGCAGGACCAGCATCGCGCGCTCATCATGGGCGAACGCAGCTTCGGCAAGGGCTCGGTTCAGACAATGCTGCCGCTGTCGAACACCACCGCGCTCAAGCTCACCACCGCGCGCTACTTCACCCCGTCGGGGCGCAGCGTGCAGGAAGGCGGCATCCAGCCAGACATCAAGGTGCCGCAGCTCAGCGACCCGGATTACAAGGATCGCCCCAAGTTCCGCGAAAGCGACCTGCGCCGCCACCTGATCAACGAGATCAAGACCGACGACGCCGCGCTGGAAGAGGATAGCAAGGAAGATCCGCGCTTCGCCCAGACGGCCGAGGAGCTGAAGAAGAAGGGGATCGAGGACTTCCAGCTCGATTATGCGCTCAAGACCATTTCCCGCCTCGCCGGCACGCCAGGCGCCACCATCGCCCAGGCGCAGCAGGCCGCTGCGCGCAAGCCCGGCGCGAAATGAGTCGTGCCCGTTCGGATGACCGGACGGGCAAGTTCAGCATGACGAAAGGCGGACAAGGGTTTAAGCGGGCGATATGAACAGCTTGTCCCCCGCCCTGGGCCGCGCCCGCCTGCTTGCCCTGCTCGTGCCCGTGATCGCGCTGGGCACGGCCTATGCCTCCCAATATCTGGGCGGGCTGCATCCGTGCGAAATGTGCTGGTGGCAGCGTTATCCCCATATGGCCGCGATCCCGCTGGCGCTGGTCGCCTATGCCCTGCGCGGCCGCGCCTGCATGAGCGGCCTGTTCGCCGGTTTCGCCGGCATCGCCATTGGCATCAGCGGCGCCATCGGCCTGTTCCATGCCGGGGTCGAATATGGCTGGTGGGAAGGGCTGACCGCCTGCTCGACCACGCCGACCGGCGGCAGCAGCGCCGATATTTTGAGCCAGATCATGGCAACGCCGATCACCCGCTGCGATGTCGCGCCCTGGAGCCTCTTCGGCATTTCGCTGGCAGGCTATAACGGCCTCTTGTCGGGCGCGGCCGCGCTCGCCATCTTGGCCCTGCTGCTGAAAGCGAGGAAGGCATGAGCGCCACCAAGGATTTCCCCCGGCCGGGCCGTCGCACGAACAAGGTCGATCGCGCCTCCATGGTGCGCGTCGATCAGGCCGGCGAATTCGGCGCGGTGCGCATCTATGCCGGGCAGCTTGCGGTGATGGGCGATCGCCATCCCTATGGCCGGCTGATCGCCGGCATGGCCGCGCAGGAGGAACGCCATCGCGCCGCCTTCGACGCGCTGATCGCCAGGCGCGGCGTGCGCCCGACCGCGATCCATCCGATCTGGAATGTCGCCGGCTTCGCCCTGGGCGCCGTGACCGCCGCGATGGGGCCGAAGGCCGCAATGGCCTGCACCGCCGCGATCGAGACAGAGATCGACCTTCATTATGAGGAACAGTTGCAGCAACTGGGCGAGGATGATCCGGAACTCTCTGCCCTGATCAAGGATTTCCAGGCGGAGGAGGTCGAGCATCGCGACGCCGCCATCGCCCATGGCGCGGAACAGGCCCCGGCCTATCCGCTGCTGTCCGGCGCGATCCGCCTGGGTTGCCGCGCCGCCATCGCGCTGTCGAAGCGCATCTGAACAAGGGACGGACCGATGATGAAGACCCCGTTGATCGCTCTGGCCGCCGGCCTGATGCTGGGCACCGCCGCCTCCGCGCTTGCGCAGCAGGACAGCGCCCCCACGGCCGCCACCAGCACCGGCTCCGAAAAGGTCAATCTGGTCATCGTCTATGGCGATGATGCCTGTCCGCAGAGCCAGGGCGACGGCATCGTCGTGTGCGCGCGCAAGGGCGAGGAGGAACGCTACCGCATTCCCGAGCCGCTGCGCGGCGACCCCAACAAGCCCAGCAACCAGGCCTGGGGCGAGCGGGTGAAGTCGATGGAATATGTCGGCCGCGACGGCACCGAAAGCTGCTCGCCGGTCGGCGGCGGCGGCGCCACCGGCTGCTTCGCCAAGCTGTCGCGCCTCGCCAAGGCGGAACGGCAGCAGGCCGACAATGCCAGCTGGAAGGATCTGGTCGAAGCCGAGCGCGCCAGGCGCCTGTCGACCATCGACGCCGACAGCGAAGCGATCGAAAAGCGCGTTCTGGCCGAGGAAAAGGCCGACGCCGATGCCAAGAAGGCGCAGGAACAGGAAGTCCCGCCCCGGCCGTGACGGCATGGGGCGTCCTGCGGCGTCTGTTCATATCGATCCCGCGCCAGTGCAGCGCGGGACGAACGGGGTGCAACCGGGGCGAATGAAGGAATTGATGATGCGTCTCCCCCGCCCCCTGCTGATCGCCGGCCTGGCCGCGCTGGCCCTGCCCGCCGCGCCGGCCGTCGCCCAGGATGATCCGCCGCAAAAGATCTTCAACCTCATCGTCTATGGCGATGATCCCTGCCCGACGGGCGAGGGCGAGGAAATCGTGGTCTGCGCCCGCAAGCCCGAATCCGAACGCTATCGCATCCCCAAGAAGCTGCGAGAGAAGCCCGAAGAAGTGGGTGGCCCCGGCTGGGGCAGCCAGGTCGCGACGATGGAACAGACCCAGCGCCAGATCCTGCCCAACAGCTGCTCGGCCATCGGCAGCAACGGCTTCACCGGCTGCACCGCCCAGATGCTGCAGCAATGGTTCGCCGAACGGCGGATGCAGCAGAGCAGCAGCAGCACGCCCTGAGCCGCTTCAGGCGAGCGGGCCTGAATGGATAGAGCCTCGCCATTCTTTCTGGCGTCATGCTGAACCTGTTTCAGCATCCATCAGGCCCCAGGACCGGTGGACCTGTTGGGAAGGATAGACCCTGAAACAAGTTCAGGGTGACGGCGATGGGTGACACAGGCGATGATCACCAACAGAGCTAATGTATCAACACACGCCCTAGCGCGGATACAGCCCGTCCATATGCGCCAGGCTCTGCGCGATCAGCGCCTCCAGCGCTCCCATGTCGATATCGGCCAGCCGCTTGACATAGAGGCAGCCCTTGCCGCGCCGATGCTTGCCCAATGCCATGAAATCGGCGTCGTCGAGACCGGCGAGATAGAAGACCAGCTCCGCCTTGCGCGGCGCAAAGCCGATCCGGCACATGTCGCCCTCACGCCCGCTGTCATAGCGATAATGATAGCGGCCAAAGCCGATGATGCTCGGCCCCCACAGCCGTGGCGGCTCGCCCGACAGCCGCGCCATCAACGCCGCGACGATCCGACCATCGGCCTGCCGCTCGGCCGGTTCGACCGTGTCGAGATAGGCGGCGACATCCGCCATCGTCTCCATGGTCTTGTTCTCACCCGTCGCCATCGGCTTGCCTTTCGCGGCCTGTCCGACTACAGGCTAGCGCGTCATCTGGGGAGTAGCCAGCCGTTCCGCCGAAAGGGACGGGCCATATGTCAACATATTTGGCCGAGAGGCCATGGCATATGGGATGCGGTATCAGCCGCATCGGGCGAGACCAATGGCATCGGCTTCCCAGTCCGGCCGGGCGGGGAAGGCGGTGGCATTGTGTCTTTTGTCAGAGCCCGGCCCGGACGTTCTTCATGGAAGCCTTCCTCACCTCCACCGCCCTCGTCGCGCTTGCCGAAATGGGCGACAAGACGCAGTTGCTGGCCATGCTGCTCGCCACCCGCTTTCGCAAGCCGGTGCCGATCATCCTGGGCATCTTCGTCGCGACCATCGCCAATCATTTCCTCGCCGCGCTGGTCGGCCATTCGATCGCCGGGGTGCTGACCCAGCCCTGGTTCCGCTATGCCGTGGCGGGCAGCTTCATCGCCATGGCACTCTGGACGCTGGTGCCCGACAAGATCGATGAGGATGCGCCGCTGAAGGCCCCGTCCAAGGCCGGCGTGTTCGTGACCACGCTCGTCGCCTTCTTCCTGGTCGAGATGGGCGACAAGACGCAGGTCGCGACCGTGGCGCTGGGCGCCCAGTTCGACAATCTGCTCGCCGTCACCGCCGGCACCACCTGCGGCATGATGCTGGCCAATGTCCCGGCCGTGCTGTTCGGCGAAGCACTGGCCAAGCGCGTGCCGATGCGCGCGCTGCAGGTCGGCGCGGCCCTGCTCTTCCTGCTGCTGGGCCTGTGGATGATCGCCGGGCTGCAGGGCTGGATCGGCTGATTGGCTGGTCGCGTTTTCGCAAGCGTCGGGTGATGCCACCCGATTAGAAAACGCTCCAGAAAAGGGAACGCCGCCGCCGGCGGGCGGTTGTCAGCGGGCGGCGGAAGTTGCAAGGGAAACGGCACGAACTTTCCCCTTTTCGAACAGCATGGGACGCGCGTGATGAAGGACAATCTGGTAACCATCTTCGGCGGCGGCGGTTTTCTCGGGCGCCAGGTCGCCCAGGCGCTGATGGCACGCGGCGCGCGCGTGCGCATCGCCCAGCGCGACCTCGCCAATTCGGTCAAGGTGAAGGCGCTCGGCAATCTGGGCCAGACCCAGTTCGTCGCGGCCAATATCCGCAAGCCCGACACCGTCGCCCGCGCCCTGCACGGCAGCGACATCGTCATCAACCTGGTCGGCATATTGAGCGGCGATTTCGACGCCGTCCAGCATGAGGGCGCTGCCAATGTCGCCAGGGCGGCGGCCGCCGCTGGCGTCACCGCGCTGGTCCATGTCTCGGCGATCGGCGCCGACGCCAACAGCCCCTCGGCCTATGGCCGGTCCAAGGCTGCGGGCGAAGCTGCCGTGCTGGCCGCCTTTCCGACCGCGACCATCGTGCGCCCGTCGATCATCTTCGGCCAGGAGGACCAGTTCCTCAATCGCTTCGCCGGCGTCGCCAGCAGCGGCCCGGTCGTGCCGGTGATCGGCGCCGCCACCAAATTCCAGCCCGTCTATGTCGGCGACGTTGCCGAGGCGATCGCCAACGCGGCGCAGCAGCCCGGCCTCTTTGGCGGCAAGACCTTCGAACTCGCCGGCCCGCAGGTCATGAGCATGAAGGAAATCAACGCCTGGGTCGCCAAGGCAATCGGCCGGGGCGACAAGCCGCTGGTCGAAGTGCCCGGCGCCTTCGCCTCGCTGCTGGCGATGCTGCCCGGCGGCCCGATCACCCGCGACCAGCTCGCCATGCTGGGCCAGGACAATGTCGCCGCGCCCGGCGCGCCGGGCCTTGAGGCGCTGGGCGTCGCGCCCACGCCGATGGCCGCCGTCGCCGAACGCTGGATGGTCCCCTATCGCAAGCATGGCCGCTTCGCCGGCCGCGTGAAGGCCTGATCCATTCCCGCCATCGGCTCGACGGGCCGATGATCGGCCACGACCGGCCGTGGCCATGCCGCTTTGCCTTTTCGCTGCACTGCGGCATGGTGCATCCCTGACATATAGGCATTGCCCGGCCCTCTCCCTTCGCGGGGGGAGGGCTTGGCTTATGCGCCCCCTGCTTGAGGATCCGACATCCCCATGGACATGCATTATCTGACGGTCATCCTGCTCGGTATCGTGGAGGGATTGACCGAATTTCTCCCCGTGTCCTCGACCGGCCACCTCATTCTGGCGAGCGAGCTGCTCGGCTATGATGCGTCGGTCTGGGCGATGTTCAACGTCATGATCCAGCTCGGCGCGATCCTCGCCGTCGTCGTCCTCTACTGGCGCACCTTCTGGGCGGTGGCCATGGGCCTGCTCCGCCTCGACCCGGTCAGCATCCGCTTCGTGCGCAACCTGCTGGTCGCCTTCATCCCCGCCGTCGTCATCGGCCTTGCCCTGCACGACTATATCGACACGCTGCTCGGCTCGCCCCGCGTCGTCGCCGTCGCGCTGGTGGTCGGCGGCGTCGCCATCCTGGTGATCGAACGCCTGATCAGGGAACAGCGCTTTCACGGCATCGCCGACATTCCGCTGGTCCGCGTCATCGGCATCGGCTTCATCCAGTGCCTTGCCATGGTGCCGGGCGTCAGCCGCTCGGGCGCGACCATCATGGGCGCGCTGACCCTGGGCGTCGAACGCCGCACCGCCGCCGAATTCAGCTTCTTCCTCGCCATCCCGACCATGCTCGGCGCCTCGACGCTGGAACTGCTCAAGAAGGGCGACCAGCTCACCAGCGCCCAGGTCGGCTGGGACAGCATCGCACTCGGCTTCATCGTCTCCTTCATCGTCGCGCTGCTGGTGATCAAATGGTTCGTCGGGCTGGTGTCGCGCCATGGCTTCGCCCCCTTTGCCTGGTATCGAATCATGGCCGGCATCGGCGCCCTGGCCTGGCTCAGCCTGAGATAAGGCCGATACGGACCTAATATTTGAAAGATAATTAAAGCGCCGCGACAGTCTTTTCCCAAACCGCCAGATAATAGGTCAGCTTAACTGCCCTAAATGCCAGAATCCGCGTGACTCCGCGGGTTTTCCTGCTATGCGCACTGCAAACAATCGTTGCAGGGAAATGCCATGGCTGAAAATCCGATGCTGAAGTTCGTGGGCAAGGAACAGGCCTATCCGGAAAAGCGCGGCGCTGATGCGCGCGCCGAGGACTTTCTGGAAATCAGTAAGTCCTTCATCCTGGACAAGGCCGAGGAACAGGCGTCGCGCTGCTCGCAATGCGGCGTGCCCTATTGCTCGACCCACTGCCCGCTGCACAATCATATCCCCGACTGGCTGCGCCTGACCGCCGAGGGCCGGTTGCGCGAAGCCTATGAGCTGTCGAACCTGACCAGCACCATGCCGGAAATCTGCGGCCGCATCTGCCCGCAGGACCGTCTGTGCGAGGGCAATTGCGTGATCGAATTCTCCGGCCACGGATCGGTCACCATCGGCTCGGTGGAAAAGTTCATCACCGACACCGCCTGGAAGGAAGGCTGGGTCGAACCGCTCGTCCCCGGCGCCACGCGCGGCCAGTCGGTCGGCGTCATCGGTGCCGGCCCCGCCGGCCTCACCACCGCCGAATATCTGCGCGTCGCGGGCTATGAAGTCCATGTCTATGACCGGCATGACCGCGCCGGCGGCCTGCTGACTTATGGCATCCCCGGCTTCAAGCTGGAAAAGGATGTCGTCATGCGCCGCGTCCAGCGCCTCAAGGATGGCGGCATCATCTTCCACGAAGGGTTTGAGGTCGGCCGTGACGCCAGCATGGAACAGCTGCGCGCCAAGCATGACGCGATCCTGATCGCCACCGGCGTCTACAAGGCCCGCGACATCAAGGCGCCGGGCGTCGGCGCACCGGGCGTGGTCAAGGCGCTCGACTATCTCACCGCCTCCAACAAGGCGGGCTTTGGCGATGCCGTGCCCGGCCATGAGGATGGCACCCTGCTTGCCACCGGCAAGAATGTCGTCGTGATCGGCGGCGGCGACACCGCGATGGACTGCGTCCGCACCGCCATCCGCCAGGGCGCCAAGTCGGTAAAGTGCCTCTATCGCCGCGACCGCGACAATATGCCCGGCTCGCAGCGCGAAGTCGCCAATGCCGAGGAGGAAGGCGTCGAGTTCGTCTGGCTGACCGCGCCGATCGCGTTCGAGGGCACGGAGCATGTCACCGGCGTCAAGGTCACCAAGATGCGCCTGGGTTCGCCCGACGCATCGGGCCGCCGCGCACCCGAGCCCGATCCGGGCAGCGAACATACGCTGGAAGCCGATCTGGTCATCAAGGCGCTGGGCTATGATCCTGAAGACCTGCCCCGCCTGTTCGGCGCCGACGACCTGTCGGTCACCCGCTGGGGCACGCTGCGCGTCGATCACAAGACGATGATGACCAGCATGGACGGCGTCTTCGCCGCCGGCGACATCGTGCGCGGCGCATCGCTGGTGGTCTGGGCCATCCGCGATGGCCGCGACGTGACCGACCATATGCACAAATATCTCAAGGCCAAGGCCGTCGCCGCCGCCAGCGAGAAGGTTGCCGCCTGATGCGCCTCGCCTTCCTGTCCCTGTTTCTGCTGGCGGCCCCGGTCGCCGTGCAGGCGCAGACGCCGGTGGCGCCTGTAGCCGCCGAGCAGCCGGTCGATCCGGCGCTGCTCGCCAAGGCGCAGCCGATCGCGGCCCTCATCCTGCCCGACGGCACGATGGAAAAGATGATGGGCCCGATGATGCAGAAGATGATGGGCCCGATGATGGACAGCATGACCAAGATGCCCATCCGCGAGTTCCTGAAGGTCGGCGGCATCGACCCCGAACGGGCCGAAGGCCTGGGCGAAGGCACGATGGAGGAAATGATGGCGATCCTCGATCCCAATTTCCGCAAGCGGATGGACGTGATCGTCAACACCATGATGCCGGCCATGGGCCGCTTCATGGGCCGTTACGAACCGGACATGCGCGCTGGCATGGCGGAGGCATTTGCCTATCGCTACAATGCGACCGAGCTGGATCAGATCGCCGCTTTCCTGAAGACACCGACCGGCGCCAAGTTCGGCGAGGGCTTCATGCAGCTGGCAACCGACCCCCATTATATCGGCCGCATGCAGAAGATCATGCCCGACATGATGAAGGCCATGCCGGAGATCATGCAATCCTCGCAGGCCGAACTCGCCAAGCTGCCCAAGCCGCGCACCTATAAAGACCTGACCAAGGCCGAACGCGACCGCCTCACCGCATTGCTCGGGGCGGACACGCAAAAGGCAAACTGACGATCGACGCCGGCACGCCGGCACCAACAGAATGAAGGCGGCCGTGCCCCAAGAAGGGGACGGCCAGATGCAAGGGTAAGTCATCATGACCGACACCAATTTCATGGCCAGCCCCGAAGAGCGCGCACGCATCGCTGCCGAGGGCATGTATCATCCCGAGATGGAGGGCGATGCCTGCGGCGTCGGCCTGGTCGCCGCCACCGACGGCCGGCCCAGCCGCCGCGTCGTCTCCTCCGCGATCGATGCGCTGAAAGCCGTGTGGCACCGCGGCGCGGTCGACGCCGATGGCAAAACCGGCGATGGCGCCGGCATCCATGTCGACCTGCCGGTCCGCTTCTTCGACGATGCGATCGCCGATTCGGGCCACAAGCCGCTGCCCAACCGCCTCGCCGTCGGCATGATCTTCCTGCCGCGCACCGACCTCAGCGCGCAGGAAACCTGCCGCACCATCGTCGAGGCCGAGATCATCGACGCGGGCTACACCATCTATGGCTGGCGCCAGGTGCCGGTCGACGTCTCCGTCATCGGCGAGAAGGCGCAGCGCACCCGTCCCGAGATCGAGCAGATCATGATCGCCGGCCCGATGCCGGAGGAACGCGACGTCGGCGAGTTCGAGAAGGATCTCTACCTGATCCGCCGCCGCATCGAGAAGAAGGTGATCGAAGCGCAGATCAGCGACTTCTACATCTGCTCGCTGTCGTGCCGCTCGATCATCTACAAGGGCCTGTTCCTCGCCGAATCGCTGTCGGTCTTCTATCCGGACCTGCAGGATGAGCGGTTCGAAAGCCGCGTCGCCATCTTCCACCAGCGCTATTCGACCAACACCTTCCCGCAATGGTGGCTGGCCCAGCCGTTCCGCACCCTTGCCCATAATGGCGAGATCAACACGATCCGCGGCAACAAGAACTGGATGAAGAGCCACGAGATCAAGATGGCGTCGCTGGCCTTCGGCGAGCAGTCGGAAGACATCAAGCCGGTGATCCCGGCCGGCGCGTCGGATACCGCTGCACTGGACGCCGTGTTCGAGGCGATCTGCCGTTCGGGCCGCGATGCGCCCACGGCCAAGCTGATGCTGGTGCCCGAGGCATGGCAGGCGGAAAGCGCCGAGCTGCCCAAGGCGCATGCCGACATGTATGAATATCTCGCCTCCGTGATGGAGCCGTGGGACGGCCCGGCCGCGCTCGCGATGACCGACGGCCGCTGGGTCGTGGCCGGCGTCGACCGCAACGCGCTGCGCCCGCTGCGCTACACGCTGACCGGCGACAATCTGCTGATCGTGGGTTCGGAAACCGGCATGGTCGTCGTGCCCGAAACCACCATCGTCCAGAAGGGTCGCATGGGTCCGGGCCAGATGATCGCGATCGATCTGCAGGAAGGCGAAGTCTATGACGACCGCGCGATAAAGGATCGCATCGCGGGCGAGCGCCCCTATGGCGACCTGATCAAGGACTTCCTCGACATCACCGACCTGCCCGACGTCCCCAGCGCCCTGCCGGCATGGGACAAGGCGGAACTGACCCGTCGCCAGGTCGCGGCCAACATGACGCTGGAGGATATGGAGCTGATCCTCGCGCCGATGGTGGAGGATGCCAAGGAAGCGATCGGCTCGATGGGTGACGACACGCCGCTGGCGGTCATCTCCGACAAGCCGCGCACCATCAGCCATTTCTTCCGCCAGAATTTCAGCCAGGTCACCAACCCGCCGATCGACCCGTTGCGCGAACGGCATGTGATGAGCCTCAAGACGCGCTTCTCCAACCTCCACAACATCCTGGAGGAAGATGCGCAGAACAGCCATGTGCTGGTGCTGGAATCGCCGGTGCTCAACAGCGCCGAATGGGCGCGGCTCAAGGCCTATTTCGGCCCGGCCGTGGCCGAAATCGACTGCACCTTCCCCTCGACCGGCGGCCAGGAACAGCTGCGCGCAGCGATCGCCCGCATCCGTGAGGAAGCCGAGCAGGCGGTGCGCGAAGGACGCAGCGAACTGTTCCTGACCGACGAGCGTGCCGGGCAGGACCGGGTCGCGATCCAGGGCGTGCTGGCGGCCGCGGCCGTCCACACCCATCTCGTCCGCAAGGGCCTGCGCAGCTATGCGTCGATCAACGTGCGGTCGGCCGAAGCGCTCGACACCCATTATTTCGCGGTGCTGATCGGCGTGGGCGCAACCACGGTGAACGCCTATCTGGCCGAAGCCAGCATCGCCGATCGCCACGCCCGTGGCCTGTTCGGCGACCTGACCCTCGACCAGTGTTTCGAGCGTCAGCGTACCGCGATCAACGAGGGTCTGCTCAAGATCATGTCCAAGATGGGCATCGCGGTCGTCAGCTCCTATCGCGGCGGCTATAATTTCGAAGCGGTCGGCCTGTCGCGCGCCCTGGTCAACGATCTCTTCCCCGGCATGCCGGCGAAGATTTCGGGCGAAGGCTATGCCTCGCTCCACTATTCGGCGATGCTGCGCCACGACAAGGCCTATGACAGCGCGGTCGTCCGCCTGCCGATCGGCGGCTTCTATCGCCAGCGCAACGGCGGCGAGGCCCATGCCTATTCCGCCCAGCTGATGCACCTGCTGCAGACCGCCGTCGGCACCGACAGCTATTCGACCTATCTGCAATTCTCGCGCGGCGTGCGCGACCTGCCGCCGGTCTATCTGCGCGACCTGATGGAGTTCAACTTCGCCCGCGAGGCGGTGCCGATCGACGAGGTCGAAGCGACCACCGAGATCCGCAAGCGCTTCGTGACGCCGGGCATGTCGCTGGGGGCGCTCAGCCCCGAAGCGCATGAAACGCTGGCGATCGCCATGAACCGCATCGGCGCCAAGGCGGTGTCGGGCGAGGGTGGCGAGGATGCCGCGCGCTTCAAGCCCTATGAGAATGGCGACAATGCCAACTCGGTGATCAAGCAGATCGCGTCCGGCCGCTTCGGCGTCCATGCCGAATATCTGGGGTCGGCCGAGGAAATCGAGATCAAGGTCGCACAGGGCGCCAAGCCCGGCGAGGGCGGCCAGCTGCCCGGCTTCAAGGTGACCGAATTCATCGCCCGCCTGCGTCACTCGACGCCCGGCGTGACGCTGATCTCGCCGCCGCCGCACCATGACATCTACTCGATCGAGGATCTCGCGCAGCTCATCTATGACTGCAAGATGATCAACCCGCGCGCCCGCGTCTGCGTCAAGCTGGTCAGCCAGGCCGGCATCGGCACGGTCGCGGCCGGCGTTGCCAAGGCGCATGCCGACGTCATCCTGGTCGCCGGCCATGTCGGCGGCACCGGCGCCAGCCCGCAGACCTCGATCAAATATGCCGGCACCCCCTGGGAAATGGGCCTGTCGGAAGCCAATCAGGTGCTGACCCTCAACGGCCTGCGCCACCGCGTGAAGCTGCGCACCGATGGCGGCCTCAAGACCGGGCGCGACATCGTCATCGCCGCGATCCTGGGCGCCGAGGAATTCGGCATCGGCACTCTGTCGCTGGTCGCCATGGGCTGCATCATGGTGCGCCAGTGCCACAGCAACACCTGCCCCGTGGGCGTCTGCGTGCAGGATGAGAAGCTGCGCCAGAAGTTCACCGGCACCCCGGAAAAGGTCATCAACCTGATGACCTTCATCGCCGAGGAAGTGCGCGAGATCCTGGCCCGCCTTGGCTTCCGCAGCCTGGACGAGGTGATCGGCCGCACCGAACTGCTGAAGCAGGTCAATCGCGGCGCCGAGCATCTCGACGATCTCGATCTCAACCCGATCCTGGCCAAGGTCGACGCGCCCGACGAGCATCGCCGCTTCAGCCTGCCCCAGTGGCGCAATGAAGTGCCCGACAGCCTCGACGCGCAGATGATGAAGGACGCCCGCGCCGTGTTCGAGCGCGGCGAGAAGATGCAGCTGACCTACACGGTGCGCAACACGCACCGCGCCGTCGGCACCCGCCTCTCCTCCGCCGTGACCGAAAAGTTCGGCATGTCGACGCTGGCCGACGGCCATCTGACCGTGCGCCTGCGCGGTTCGGCCGGCCAGTCGCTCGGCGCCTTCCTCTGCAAGGGCATCACCCTCGAAGTGTTCGGCGACGCCAACGACTATGTCGGCAAGGGGCTTTCGGGCGGCATCATCAAGGTGCGCACCACCGTCTCCTCGCCGCTGTCGTCGAAGGACAACACCATCCTTGGCAACACCGTCCTCTACGGCGCGACCAGCGGCAAGCTGTTCGCCGCGGGCCAGGCCGGCGAGCGCTTCGCGGTCCGCAATTCGGGCGCGAAGGTGGTGGTCGAAGGCTGCGGCGCCAATGGCTGCGAATATATGACCGGCGGCACCGCCGTGATCCTGGGCAAGACCGGCGCCAATTTCGGCGCGGGCATGACCGGCGGCATGGCCTTCATCCTTGACGAGGATGGCAGCTTCCCGAGCCGCGCCAACCCGGAAAGCATCGTCTGGCAGCGCCTGGACAGTGCCCATTGGGAAAGCGAGCTGAAGGCGCTGATCGCTGAACATGCGGTCGCGACCGACAGCAAATGGTCGAACACCATCCTGGAAGATTGGGATCGCTGGCGCCGCTATATCTGGCAGGTCTGCCCGAAGGAAATGGTCAATCGCCTGGCCCATCCGCTGAGCGACGCATCGACCCCGGTCGCTGCCGAATAATTACTGCGGCAAGCCCGCCTCTGCCGGTTCTGCGGGGACCGGCGGGGGCGGCGCCGCCGTCGCCGCGACCAGCCTCAGCGCCGGTCCCGGTTCCGCCTCGCCCGCCGCGAATCGCTCGATCCGCGGCGGCAGGCGATCGACCCGCACCGTCGGCTGCGGCAGCGGCGGATACCCCAACGCCGCCGATTCGACCGGCTGTTCCTCTTCCGCCAGATAGTCGCGCACCGCCGGATCACGCGATTCGCCGATCATGCCATCGGCATCCAGTCCCGCCATGTCGGCCTGCATGCGCCGTTCCTCCAAGGTCGGCCCGCACCCGGTGCAGGTCACGAATGCCGGTCCGCGCTCGGCCTCCGGCAAATTCGGCACCGCCGCCATGTCGCCGCTGTCCAGTTCCGCCTCCAGCGCAGGCCGCACCGGCTTTTGCGGGCTGGTGACATAGGCGCCAAGGCCCAGGCCCATCACGGCGGCGGCCACCAGCGCGCCGCCCGATCCCACCCAGAAATGCAACGACATGGGGCCAGCCCCCTTTCGCAACCGACTTTCTGCCAAACAAAGATAACGTCGATGCCGATCACTGGTTGCATGACCCAAAAGCCTTTGCTAAGGGCCGCCTCCTACCAAGGCACCGGCCCCGCCGGTTTCCCTGTTGATGTGCGGTCGTGGCGGAATTGGTAGACGCGCAACGTTGAGGTCGTTGTGGCCGAAAGGCCGTGGAAGTTCGAGTCTTCTCGACCGCACCATCACTTTCCCGATAGCTGCAGATGATGATGACAGCCCCCTGCGGGCACGCCCCATCCTGCCTGCCCGGCCTTGGTTCTCCAGCCGAATTTTCCTATATCCCACGCGGGGCACCGCGATGATGTGGGACAGACGACCATGGACAAATCCGCCGAAGACCTGATCCCCGACACGGTGGAAGGCGTCTCCAGCTATGACGGCCCGGCCGGCGGCTGGGGCGCCCTGCGTGCAGTGGCCAAGACGGTCGCGGAACAGATGCGCGCCAGCCCCGACACCCGCGCCCTGCTCCAGATGAACCAGCCCGACGGCTTCGACTGCCCCGGCTGCGCCTGGCCCGACCCCAAACACACCTCTTCGTTCGAATTCTGCGAGAATGGCGCCAAGGCCGTCACCTGGGAAGCGACGGTCAAGCGCGTCGATCCCGATTTCTTCGCCCGCCACAGCGTCAGCGAATTGTGGAACTGGACCGACCACAAGCTCGAAGATGCCGGCCGCCTGACCGAGCCGCTGCGCTATGATGCCGCGACCGACCATTTCGTGCCGATCAGCTGGGACGAAGCCTTTGCCCGCGCCGGCGCCGCGCTCCAGGCGCTCGACCATGCCGACCAGGCCGAATTCTACTGCTCGGGCCGCGCGTCGAACGAATCCGCCTTCCTCTATCAGTTGTTCGCCCGCGAGTTCGGCACCAACAATTTCCCCGACTGCTCGAACATGTGTCACGAGGCGACCAGCACCGGCCTCCCCAAGTCGATCGGCATCGGCAAGGGCACGGTGACGCTGGAGGATTTCGACCATGCCGACGCGATCTTCTGCATCGGCCATAATCCGGGCACCAACCATCCCCGCATGCTGAGCACGCTCGCCGCCGCCTCCAAGCGCGGCGTGCCGATCATCGTCGCCAACCCGATGCGCGAACGCGGGCTGGAACGCTTCAAGTCGCCCCAGCATCCCACCGAAATGCTCTCGCCTGGCGCCACCCCACTCGCGTCCGCCTATCATCAGGTGCGGATCGGCGGCGACATGGCGATGCTCAAGGGGATGATGAAGGCGCTGCTGGCGATCGAGGCGCAGCAGCCCGGCACGCTCGACCACGAGTTCATCGCCCAGCATACCGAGGGCTTCGACGCCCTGCGCGCCGATATCGAGGCCACCCAATGGCCGTGGATCGAGCGCCTGTCCGGCCTCACCCGCGAAGCGATCGAGAGCATGACCCATGTCTATGCCAGGGCCGACCGGGTCATCATCTGCTATGGCATGGGCATCACCCAGCATCGCCATGGCACGCAGAATGTGCAGGCGCTCGCCAACCTGCTGCTGCTGCGCGGCAATTTCGGCAAGCCGGGTGCCGGCATCTGCCCGTTGCGCGGCCATAGCAATGTGCAGGGCGACCGCACCGTCGGCATCACCGAACTGCCGACCGAGGCGATGCTGCAACGGCTCGACACCGCCTTTTCCATCCAGTCGCCGCGCAAGCATGGCCATAATGCGGTCGAGGCGCTGGCCGCCATGCACGCTGGCGAATCAAAAGCGCTGATCTCGCTCGGCGGCAATCTCGCCGTCGCCATGCCCGATCCCGACGCCTGTTTCGCCGCCGTGCGCCGGCTCGACCTGTCGGTCAACATCCTCACCAAGTTCAACCGCACCTGCCTGCTGACCGCGCGCGAGACACTGGTCCTGCCCTGCCTTGGCCGCACCGAACTGGATCTGCAGGCCGCCGGCCCGCAATGGGTGACGGTGGAGGACAGCATGTCGATGGTCCATGCCTCGCGCGGCAAGCTGAAGCCCCCCTCGCCCCATGTCCGCTCCGAACCGGCGATCGTCGCGGGTCTGGCCAAGGCCGCCATGCCCGCCAGCCGCACCGACTGGGACGGCATGGTCGCCGATTATGACCGCATCCGCGACGGGATCGAGGCGGTCTATCCCGACTTCCGCGACTTCAACATCCGGGTGCGCGAACCGGGCGGTTTCCGCCTGACCATCGGCCCCAGCGAACGGATCTGGAACACGCCCAGCGGCAAGGCGCAGTTCATCACCCACCCGGCCGCGCCCGACGAGGGCGCGCTGCCGCTGCTGCTCACCACCATCCGCAGCCATGACCAGTATAATACGACCATCTACAGCTATGATGATCGCTATCGCGGCATCCATGGCCGGCGCGACATCATCTTCGCGAACGAGATCGATCTGGCGGAGATGGGCCTGGCCCATGGGGACAAGGTCGATGTGACGACGCCGGCCGGACGCGAACTGCGCGGCTTCACCATCGTCATGCACGCCATCGCGCGCGGTTCGCTCGCGGCTTATTACCCCGAGGCGAACAATCTCGTCCCGCTCGACGATTATGATCCGGCCAGCGGCACCCCCGCCTACAAGTCGATTCCCGTCACGGTGCGCGCCGCCCGATGACCGATGCCGACCGGCCCGTCCGCTTCACCCGGATCACCCCGGACGGCGGCCGCGCGTCCGTCACCCGCGCGGTCGCGGTCGAATGCCCGGTCGCGCTCGAATATAATGGCATCGGCTATGCCGTGCTGATGGCGACCCCGGCCGATCTCGACGATCTCGCCACCGGCTTCGCTTTGTCCGAACGGCTGATCGATAGTGCCGCCGACATCATCGACATCGACATCCATGAAGCGCCCCAGGGCCTGCTACTGCGCATCCGCCTGATCGCCGACCGCCATGACCGCATCCTTGCCCGCGTCCGCCACCGCGTCGCCGAATCCTCCTGTGGCCTGTGCGGTATAGAGAATCTGGAACAGGCGCTGCGCCCGCTGCCGCGCGTCACCGCCGTCACTCAGGCCAGCGACGATGCCCTGTTCCGCGCCCTCGAAGCGCTCGACGCCCGTCAGCCGGGCAATCAGCGCACCGGCGCGCTCCACGCCGCCGCCCTTGCCGCATCCGACGGCACGCTGCGCCTCGCGCGCGAGGATGTCGGCCGTCACAACGCCTTCGACAAGCTGATCGGCGCCATGGCCCGCGCCGGCCTTGGCTGGGATGGCGGCTTCGCCCTCCTCTCCTCGCGCTGCTCCTATGAACTGGTGGAAAAGGCCGCGCTCGCCGCCTGCCCGCTGCTCGTCACCCTCTCCGCCCCCACCAGCCTCGCACTCGATCGCGCCGCAGAATCGGGCCTGCGCCTCATCACCCTCGCCCGGCGCGACGCCATGCTCGAACGGGCGGACGGACCGGCACAGCGCAATTTGGGCACGGCCAAGCAAAACTTGGTTGAGCCAGACACTCTATCTTATAAGTAGAGATTGCCTGAAACGGAGCGGACTGGTCCCCGCCCGGATGACGACATCGGCATCGGACCCGCGGCTTTTGATCGGGATGCAGCTTGCTCCGCGTCACCAACAGCTAAAGCGCACGATGCTCGGGCGACGACGCCAGCTTCGTGTTCCCCCCAACAGAACGGGGAATGAAACGATGTGCCATCCATCTGAAATCTAGGGCCTGACGCCCGCCACGCAGCGCGCTGCTTGTCAGCGCGCCTCCATCCGCCCGTCCTCCGCCGATGCGTCGTGCGGGAAAGGGGGATCGCATGCCCGTGGAAGCTCGCGGCCGACGCGCGTCGCCGCACCCAGCCTATTCCGTGTCGCTGCTCCAGGCGGCCGCCGCGCTCTACGGCCTGAATGCCGTGCGCGACGATGCCCTGCGTCCGCAGCCCACAAGCAGAACAGACAAGAAATTCAGGGAGTAAGCCTCTTCATGTCCCAAGTCCTCGCGCCCAGCCGACCCCGGCACGGCCTGTCCCTCCGTCGCCTGCTGCTCACCGGCGTCGCCATCGGCCTGTTGCCGAGCGCCGCTCATGCTGCCGACGAACCCGCCGCCGCCGCGCCTGCCCCGGCGCCCGAAGCCGCCCTGGATGAAGGCGATTATGGCGCGCCCATCCTGGTCACCGCCCGCCGCCGCGCCGAAAAGGCGCAGGACGTGCCGGTCGCCCTCTCAGTCGTCAGCGGCGATCTGGTCGAACAGCGCGGCGACTATACGCTCGCCGCCGTGCAACAGGTCGCGCCCAGCCTCCAGCTGTTCAGCTTCAACCCCCGCAACACCAACATCAACATCCGCGGCCTCGGCTCCAACGTCGCCCTGACCAATGACGGTCTCGAAAATGGCGTCGGCGTCTATATCGACGATGTCTATTATGGCCGCGTCGGCGCCAGCCAGTTCGATCTGGTCGACCTCGAACGGATCGAGGTGCTGCGCGGGCCGCAGGGCACCTTGTTCGGCAAGAACACCACCGCGGGCGCGATCAACATCACCACCCGCCAGCCGAGCTTCGATTTTGGCGGCCAGGTGGAAGCGACGCTGGGCGATTATGGCTTCCATCAGGTGCGCGGCTCGGTCACCGGTGGCCTCACCGACTGGGCAGCAGTGCGCGTCAGCATTGCCGACACCCATCGCGATGGTTTCCTGACCAATGTCCATAACGGCAAGAAAATTCACGATTACGACAATTTCACCGCGCGCGGCCAGCTGCTGCTGACCCAGGGTGAGGGCTTCAGCCTGCGCCTGATCGGTGACTATGCCAAGCAGACGCTCAATTGCTGCGTCCGCCTGCCCAGCACCGTCTTCACCACCTATGATGACGGCAACACGATCGCGAACAATTTCGCGATCCGCGCCGCCCGCGCCGGTTACACGCCGCTCGCCACCGATCCCTTCGCCCGCAAGGTCGATGTCGACGGCCAGTTCCAGGCGAACATGAATCAGTGGGGTATTTCGGGCAAGGCCGACTGGGATGTCGGCCCGGTCACGCTCAGCTCCATCACCGCTTATCGCGCCTGGAACTGGTATCCGCGCAACGATAGCGACGCCACCTCGCTCTCGGTCAACACGCTCAACCATCAGGAAAATAACCAGCGCCAGTTCAGCCAGGAATTTCGCGTCGCCTCCAATGGCGACACCCGCCTCTCCTATGTGCTGGGCGCCTATTATTTCTGGCAGATCATCAACGGCTCGGGCGCCGCCGGCTATGGCGTGGACGCGCCGCTCTGGCTCTTCCCCAATGCCGATCCGGTGGTCAGCAATGCGGCTGTCAACGGCTTCGTCGCCCGCTCCAGCTCCAATCCGGAAACCAAGAGCGCCGCGCTGTTCGGCCAGGCCAGCTACGCCATCATCCCCGACAGCCTCTCGCTGACGCTCGGCCTGCGCTACACGCACGAGAAGAAGCAGGGCAGCTACAGCCAGTGGTGGGCGGAGGGGAATGATCTTTCCAGCCTGACCGCGGCCCAGCGCACCGCCGCGATCGCGCTGCGCAACAGCCTCAACCCCGTCACCAGTTACTCGACCGGCTTCACCGACAACAGCCTCTCGGGCCTGGCCACCTTGTCCTACAAGGTAACGCCGGACCTGCTGGTCTATGCCACCTATTCGCGCGGCAACAAGTCGGGCGGCCTCAACCTCACCAACATCCCGGCCGGGGTCAGCCCCGATGTCGGCGGCGAGAAGGTCGACAATTACGAAGCCGGCGTGAAGAGCCAGTTCTGGGGCGGCAAGGCAACGCTCAACGCCGCCGCCTTCTGGACCAACATCTTCGATTACCAGACCGCGATCACCGAACAGATTGTCGGCACCAACAGCACCCGCAATTATATCACCAACATTCCCGAGGCGCGCGCGCGCGGCTTCGAGCTGGACGGTGCGCTGGCGCTCAGCCGTTACGTCAATCTGAACGCGTCGCTCGCTTACACCGACGCCTATTATGTCGACTTCAAGAATGGCCCGACCCCGGTCGAGGCGCTGAACCCGACCACCGGCGGCTCGGCCGTGACCGACCTTAGCGGCAAGCCGCTGTCGGGCGTGCCCGAATGGTCGTGGAGCGCGGGCGGCGACTTCGCCATTCCGCTCGGCACCACCAAATGGGGCGACGCGCAATTCTATGGCCGCGCCGACTATAGCTGGCGCTCCTCCTACTACACCGCCGTGTCGGACAGCCGCTACTCGCTGGTGCCCAGCTACGGCGTCGCCAATGCCCGCATCGGCGTGCGGCTGGACGATGGCCTGATCGACCTGTCGCTCTGGGCCAAGAACCTGTTCGACAAGGATTATGTCGACACGCTCTCGGTCGCGAACACCGGCCTCGTCACCGCCACCGTCGGCGATCCCCGCACCATCGGCGTCACCCTGCGCAGCAAATTCTGACCCCCAATCCGGAGGCAAGATCATGGCTACCCTTCCCTACGCAGACTATCTGGATGACCGGAGCATCACCCGGCCGGAACCCGCCCGCGTCGGGGAGGGGGAGCCCTCGCGCCTGCGCCTCACCGGCTTCGCCTCGATCGCGGTGCCGATCGCCGGCGCCGGCCTGCCGCTCGCCCTGTTCGTGCCCCAGCTCTACGCCACCCAGTTCGGCCTCTCGCTCGCGACCATCGGCTTCATCTTCCTGCTGGGCCGCATCTGGGACGTCAGCGCCGATCCGCTGGTCGGCGCGCTCAGCGACCGTACCCGCAGCCGTTTTGGCCGGCGCCGCCCGTGGATCGCGGCCGGCGGCCTGCTGTTCGGCCTGTCCTCGGCGCTGCTCTTCTTCCCGCCCGCCGCGCTGGTGACGCCCGCCTATCTCGGCGCCGCCCTCTTCTTCTTCTACCTCGGCTGGTCGATGATCGAGATACCGGCCTCCGCCTGGGCCGGCGAGCTGTCGCGCCATTATCATGGCCGCACCCGCGTCGTCAGCTATCAGGCGCTGCTGCGCGCCATCGGCCTGCTCGCCGTGCTGGTGCTGCCGACCATCCTCGATCAGGTCGAACCGGGCAATGGCACGCTGAAGCTCCAGCTGGTCGGCGGCTTCATCATCGCCACCCTGATCCCCAGCCTCGCCCTCACCCTCTTTTCCGTGCCCGAACCGCCGGTGCCCGCCACCCCGCCGGTCCGCCAGAGCTTCTGGCGCGCCACCAGCGTCATCTTCTCCGACCGGCTGCTGCTGCGCGTCCTCGCCTCCGACGCGGTGGTCACCGCCGGCCAGTCGATCCGCGCCAGCCTGATCGTCTTCTTCGCCGTCTGGTATATGGGCCTGCCCGCCTGGGCGAGCGGCCTCTATCTGCTCCAGTTCATCTTCGGCGTCGCCGCCGCACCGATCTGGCTGCGCATCGGCACCCGCATCGGCAAGCGCCAGGCGGCGATCAGCGGCGAAATCGCCCAGGCGGCGATCAATATCGGCCTGCTCTTCGTCTTCCCCGGCGGCCTGCCGCTGCTGCTCGCCCTCACCATTGCCCAGGGGCTGACCCAGGGCTCGGGCAACCTCATGCTGCGCGCCATGGTCGCCGATGTGGCCGACGCCCATCGACTGCGCACCGGCCATGACCGCACCGGCCTCTTCTTCTCGGTCTTCGCCCTCTCGGCCAAGCTCGGCCCGGCGATCGGCATCGGCATTGCCCTGCCGCTCATCGCCTGGCTCGGTTTTGCCGCCGGCCCGCACAACAGCCCGGCCGCGCTCGAAGGACTGAAGACCGTCTTCGCCCTCGGCCCGGCCCTGGCCCACATCATCGCCACCCTCATCATCTGGCGCTTCCCGCTCGACGAAGCCGCCCATGCCGAAATCCGCCGCGCCCTCGACCAGCGCGACGCGATCCCCGCCTGACCGTCCACGCATAAATTCAAGGAGACCTGCCATGACCATCCTGACCCAGAGCTTCCTCAACGCCGCCGATGCCGACGGTCCGCTCGATATCGTTCCCGTCGCCGGCCGCATCGGCGCGGAGATTCGCGGCGTTGCGCTGGGCGGCGACCTTGACGACGCCACCATCGCCGCGATCCGCGCCGCCCTCGTCCGCCACAAGGTGATCTTCTTCCGCGCCCAGCATCATCTCGACGATGCCGGCCAGGAAGCCTTTGCCGAACGGTTCGGCAAGCCCGTCGCCCACCCGACCGTCCCGGTCGTGCCCGGCTCCAAATATCTGCTGGAACTGGATTCGAAGGAAGGCCGCGCAGCATCGAGCTGGCACACCGACGTCACCTTCGTCCCCGCCTATCCCGAATCCTCAATCCTGCGCGCCATCGTCATCCCGCAGGCGGGCGGCGACACGCTCTGGGCCAATACGGCGGCCGCCTATGAGGAACTGCCCGAACCGCTGCGCCAGCTCGCCAACAGCCTGTGGGCGGTCCATTCCAACCTCTATGACTATGCCTCGGTCGTCACCAATGCGAACGAGGAAGCGGTGAAGCGCTATCGCGAAGTCTTCGCCTCGACCGTCTATGAAACCGAACATCCGCTGGTCCATGTCCATCCCGAAAGCGGCGAGCGCTCGCTGATCCTGGGCCATTTCTTCAAGCAATTCGTCGGCCTCAGCCAGGCCGACAGCCAGCGCCTGTTCGCCACCTTCCAGGATGCCGTGACCCGGCCGGAAAATACCGTGCGCTGGCGCTGGCAGCCGGGCGACGTCGCCATCTGGGACAATCGCGCCACCCAGCATCGCGCCATCGCCGATTTCGGCACCCAGCATCGCCAGCTGCGCCGCGCCACCATCGCCGGCACCGTCCCCGTCTCGATCGACGGCCGCAACAGCCGCATCATCAAGAAGGAAGATGGCAAGATTGCCGAAGCCGCCTGAGCAGGGCTTGCTCACCCCCTTACCCTGACCCTGACCTTCGGCACACTGGGCCGCGTTCCTTTCGGACGCGGCCCCTTTTCACGGAAGACCCCATGAAGCTCCGCACTGTCCTTGCCAGCCTGGCGCTGGCCACCGCCCTCACCACGCCCGCGGCGGCGCAGGAAAAGCGTCCCAATTTCCTGGTGATCGTCGCCGACGACCTGGGCTATTCCGATCTCGGCGCCTTTGGCAGCGAGATATCCACACCCAATCTCGACCGGCTCGCTTTGTCGGGCGTGCGCCTCACCGGCTTCCACACCGCGCCGACCTGCTCGCCGACCCGCTCGATGCTGTTGTCGGGCACCGATAATCATCGCGCCGGCCTTGGCACCATGGCGGAAATGCAGGCCCCCAATCAGGTCGGCAAGCCCGGTCATGAAGGCTATCTGCGCACCGACATCGCCGCCCTGCCCGAAGTCCTGACCGCCGGCGGCTATCGCACCCTCTTTTCGGGCAAATGGCATCTCGGCCTCACGCCCGAGCAGGATCCCCATGCCCGCGGGTTCCAGCACAGCTTCGCGCTGCTGCAGGGGGCGGGCAATCATTATGGCACCGACATTTCGGCCACGCCCAAGCCCGGCTTCACGACCTATCGCGAGGATGGCCGCACGCTCGACAGCCTGCCACGCGATTATTATTCCTCCGACGCCTTCACCACCAAGCTGATCGACCAGATCAAGACGACGAAGGACGACAAGCCCTTCTTCGCCTATCTCGCCTTCACCGCACCGCACTGGCCGCTACAGGCCCCGGCCGAAACCATCGCCAAATATAAGGGCCGCTATGAGGCGGGCTATGAAGCGCTGCGCGCCGAGCGGCTGAAGAAGCAAATCGCCCTCGGCCTGGTCCCGGCCAGCGCCGCCCAGCACCCCCTCGAAAACAGCAAGCCCTGGGCAGAGCTGACCCCGGACGAGAAGAAGACCGCGTCGCGCACGATGGAAATCTATGCCGCGATGGTCGACCGGCTCGACCAGAATGTCGGCCGGGTGATCGATGCGCTCAAGGCCAGCGGGGAGTATGACAATACCGTCATCCTCTTCCTCGCCGACAATGGCGCCGAGGGGATGGACCTGGTCCATGCCAGGAATCCCCGCTTCCGCGCCCGCGCCGAGGCGGCCGACAACAGCTATGACAATCTCGGCAAGGACAGCAGCTATATCAGCTATGGCCCCGGCTGGGCGCAGGCGGCAACCACCCCCTCCTGGCTCTACAAGGCGTTCGCGACCGAGGGTGGCACCCGCACCACCGCCTTCCTCTCCGGACCAGCGGTAAAGAAGCCCGGCAGCATCGCCCATGACTATCTCAATGTCATGGACGTCGCCCCCACCCTGATCGACCTCGCCGGCATCGCCCCGCCCAAGGGCACGTTCCAGGGCCGCACCATCCAGCCGATCCGCGGCACCAGCTGGGCGCCCTGGCTCGCCGGCACGGCGCAGACGGTGCATCCCGCCAGCGAAGCGATCGGCACCGAATTGTTCGGCTCGCGCGCATTGCGTCAGGGCGACTGGAAGATCACCGATGCCGGCGATGGCCAATGGCATCTGTTCAACATCGCCGCCGATCCGGGCGAAACCACGGACCTGTCCGCCCGCGAACCGGCGCGCCGGGCGGCGCTGGAAAAGGCGTGGGATGCCTATGCCAGCGATGTCGGCGTCGTCCTGCCCAACCCGCGCATCATGGTGGAATAACCCGCGCATCAGGGGAATGGCGCACCCATCCCCCTCTTCTCCATCGCATTTTCCCCTTGCTCCGGCGGCGATCCCATGCACAAAGCTTGCCAATTGCCGCGGGCGGACCCATGTCCGCCGCACCCCGATTTGGCGGCACAAGGATTGAAGTGATGGACGATGTGACGATCCAGGACAGGGCCGCCTCCGCGCGACCGCTCGCTCCGCAGGAAGTGGGCGAGGGCCTGTCCGTCATCTCGATCGCGAAAAGCTATGACAAGCGCGTCGTCCTGTCCGACGTGTCGCTGACCGTGGGCAAGGGCGAGGTCGTCGGCCTGCTCGGCCCCAATGGCGCGGGCAAGACGACCTGCTTCTATTCGGTCATGGGCCTCGTCCGTCCCGATCAGGGCCGCATCATCCTCGACGGCCAGGATATTACCGGCCTGCCCATGTATCGCCGCGCGATCCTGGGCCTGGGCTATCTGCCGCAGGAAACCTCGATCTTCCGCGGCCTGACGGTCGAACAGAATATCGGCGCCGTGCTGGAAATGGCCGAACCCAACAAGGCCGCCCGTGCCGAGAAGCTGGAACAGCTGCTCGACGAATTCGGCCTGACCCGTTTGCGCGATTCCGCCGCCATGGCGCTGTCGGGTGGTGAACGGCGTCGCTGCGAAATCGCCCGCGCGCTGGCCGCCGATCCCTCGATCGTGCTGCTGGACGAGCCCTTCGCCGGCATCGATCCGCTGTCGATCGCCGACATTCGCGACCTGGTGAAGCAGCTCAAGACGCGCGGCATCGGCGTCCTCATCACCGACCATAATGTGCGTGAGACGCTGGAAATCGTCGACCGCGCCTGCATCATCTACAGCGGCCAGGTGCTGTTCGCCGGCAGCCCGACCGAACTGGTCGCCCATCCCGATGTTCGCCGCCTCTATCTGGGCGAGAATTTCCAGCTCTGACATGATCGGCCGGCGCCCCCTCGCTGATGCAGGACGGCCCGGCTGATGGCGCTCGGGCCACGCCTCGACATCCGCCAGAGCCAGTCTCTGGTGATGACGCCGCAGCTCCAGCAGGCGATCAAGCTGCTGGCGCTGTCCAATCTGGAGATCGAGGCGTTCGTCGCGGGCGAACTGGAAAAGAACCCGCTGCTCGAACAGGGTGCCGCCGATGACGGCGGCCGGGACGGCAGCGGCGTCGACCGCGAGGTGGAGGCGCCGACCCTGGCCGCAGAAACCGGCGCCAGCGACGATCTGATCGCCCAGGGCCTGGGCGGCGCCGACAGTCCGCTCGACGTCGATCATGGCGCGGAAACCTTCATCGACGATGGCCCGGCCGACCGCATGGCCGCGGGCAGCGGCTCAGGCTCGCTCGACATGCTCGGCGGCGGCAGCGGTTCGGGCGAAGCGGTCGATTTCGACAGTTTCGCCAATGCTGCGCCCAGCCTGCAGGAACATCTGATGGACCAGGCCCGCAGTACGCTGTCGGGCATGGACCTGCTGATCGCCACCCAGTTGATCGGCCAGATCAGCGAGGCGGGCTATCTGGAGGCCAATCTGCTCCAGACCGCCCATGGCCTGGGCGTGCCGCTCTTCACGGTCGAGGCCGTGCTCGAAGTTATCCACAGCTTCGATCCCACCGGCGTGGGCGCCCGCTCGCTCGCCGAATGCCTCGCCCTTCAGGCGAAGGAGGCGAACCGCTACGATCCCTGCATCCAGCGGCTGCTCGCCAATCTCGACCTGCTGGCCAAGGGCGCCCTGCCCCAGCTGCGCCGCATCTGCGGCGTGGATGAGGAGGATCTCGCCGACATGATCCGCGAACTGCGCGGCTATGATCCCAAGCCCGGCCTGCGCTTCGCCAGCGACAGCGCGACGCCGGTCACGCCCGACCTGTTCGTCAGCCGCACCCGCGAGGGATGGGGCATAGAGGTCAACAGCGCCACCCTGCCGCGCGTGCTGGTCAATCGCACCTATTATGTCGAACTGGCCGGCGGCCCGCAGGACAAGGCGAGCAAGGCCTGGCTGGCCGACTGCCTCGCCAGCGCCAACTGGCTGGTAAAGGCGCTCGACCAGCGGCAGAAGACGATCATCAAGGTGGCGAGCGAGATCGTCCGCCAGCAGGAGGATTTCTTCCGCAACGGCGTCGCCTATTTGAAGCCCCTGACCCTGCGCGCGGTCGCCGACGCGATCGAGATGCATGAATCGACCGTCAGCCGCGTCACCTCGAACAAATATCTCTCCTGCCCGCGCGGCCTCTATGAACTCAAATATTTCTTCACCAGCGGCGTCGCGGCGGCGGATGGCGACGGCGCCGTCTCGGCCGAGGCGGTGAAGAGCCATATCAAGGCACTGATCGGCGCGGAGGAGGCCCATGCCATCCTCTCCGACGATACATTGGTGGACCTGCTGCGCGCCAAGGGCATGGACATCGCCCGCCGCACCGTCGCCAAATATCGCGAATCCATGGGCATCGGCTCCTCGGTCCAGCGCCGCCGGCAAAAGGCGCTCAAGGGCAAGGCCGCCTGAACCTGTCCTACAGCGGGCCTTTCCCCTATCATCGGCGCTGCCATCCCCTGACTTTCCGATAGGATCAGGCCAGCGCAAGATAATGTCACGATGTGCGGGAAATATGCGAAGTTAAGCGCCGCAAATCCTATTTCGCTGCCTTGACCCCGGCCGCCGCGGCGGCAAAAGCGGCGGCGTAAATCACCAGACCAAGGATCGCCCGCCGCCATGTCCGTCGCCTATCTCAACGGCCAGTTTCTGCCGCTCGAAGACGTCCGCATCTCCCCGCTCGATCGCGGCTTCCTGTTCGCCGACGGCATTTATGAAGTGGCGGCCGTGATCGATGGCCGGCTGGTCGACAGCGCCAGCCATCTCGCCCGGCTGGAACGTTCCTGCACCGAAATCGGCATCACCCTGCCGCTGACCCTGGACGAGATCGAGGCGGCGCAGAAGGCGCTGGTCGCCCATAACGGCCTTGGCGAAGGACTGGTCTATCTCCAGATCACCCGCGGCGCCGATGTCACCCGCGACTTCATCCCGCCGGCCGGGCTGCAGCCGACCCTGTTCATGTTCGTCCAGGACAAGACCTTCCTCGATGTGCCCGCCGCCAGGACCGGCGTCGCGGTCGCCACCATGGCCGACCTGCGCTGGGCGCGGCGCGACATCAAGAGCGTGGGCCTGCTCGCCCAGGCGATGGCCAAGATGGCGGCCAAGGAAGCCGGCGCGCAGGAAGCCTGGATGATCGAGGACGGCTTCATCACCGAAGGCGCCTCCTCCACCGCCTTCATCGTCACCGACGAAGGCATCGTCACCCGCCCCTACAGCCAGTCGGTGCTGGCCGGTTGCACCGGCGCGGCGCTGACGGCCCTTGCGGAAGAAAGCGGCATCGCCGTCATCCGCCGCCCCTTCACCCTCGCCGAAGCGCTCGCTGCCAAGGAAGCCTTCATGACCAGCGCCTCGACCTTCTGCCTCTCGATCGTCAGGATCGACGGCCAGCCAGTCGGTGACGGCACCCCCGGCCCGGTCGCGACCCGGCTGCGCGAACTCTATATCGACTTTGCCCGCCGCACCGCGGTCTGACCTGCGACGAAATGACTCCATTTCGGATCGAATAGGCAGAACAGGGCGCCCGCATCAGCCGGCGCCCTTTTCGTTTCCGCACTCCGCCCGATATCGTGGTCGCGTGACGGCCATCACGACAGCCCCGTGCATTTGCGCCATTATGGAGTCAGCGCCGGCTGCGCCCGGTGGGCAAGCGGCTAAGCTGCGGAACATAACAGGCACGGGAGATTGCGTGGTGATGGCCGATCCCTTCTCGACCGATCATGATAGCCCCTATGCCGCGCCGGATGACCGGCGCGGGCTGCTGATCGTTGCCGATGACGAGTGGTTCGACGATGCCGCCATGCTGGCCGATGCCGCCGGCCTGCGCCTGCTCGGCACCGTGCCGCTCGGCCAGGCCGCCGCCCGGCTCGACATGCAGGTGGGCTGCGACGTCGTGCTGCTGCTCTGCCACCAGCCTGATCCGTTGCTCGAACGGCTGATCGTCCAGGTCGAGACGATCGCGATTCAGAATCGCATGGCGGTCGTCCTGCTCGCCGGGATCGAGACGCTCGACATGGCCTATGCCTGCATGCGCAGCCCGCAGACCCAGTTGCTGTGCAGTCCCGACAATGGCGACATCGCCGCCGCCCTGCTCGTCGCCGCGCACAGCGATGCCCTGCCCCATAATCTGCATGACGCCACCCATGAAAGCGACGGCAATCGGCTGCAGCGGCTGAGCGAGGAAGTCAGCCGTCTCGCCCGCACGATCGAGGCCCTGACCGATCGGCCGCGCCCGACGCTCCCCGCGTTCGACATGCCCGCCCGCATCGCCGATCGCCAGGGCGGCTATACCGCCATGCCGGCCATGGCCGCGATCGGTGCGGCCACCAGGCCGGAAACCGACTCCGTCACCGCCGCGCAGGTCCGCGACATGCTCCGCGCCCTCCGGCTGCGCGCCGATTTCCTGCCGGGCGACCTGTTCGCCGATCCGGCCTGGGACATGATGCTCGACCTGCTCGCCGCCCGGCTGGAACAGGCCCATGTCTCGGTCTCCAGCCTCTGCATCGCCTCCGCCGTGCCGCCGACCACGGCGCTGCGCTGGATTCGGACATTGACGGACAAGGCCCTGGTCGAGCGCCGCGCCGATCCGCATGACGGCCGCCGCATCTTCATCGCGCTCGCCGACGACGCGGCTGACCAGTTGATCCGCTGGTTCGGCGCCAGCCATCGCTATCGCGCGCACTGATCTGCCCCATCGGATAAAGGCCGCTTGACCCGCGCCCAAAAAAATCTAGAAGCGCCCGCACCCCATGGGGGCGATTAGCTCAGTTGGTAGAGCGTCTCGTTTACACCGAGAATGTCGGCGGTTCGAGCCCGTCATCGCCCACCAGTTTTGCGGCCTTTAGAGCCCGTCCGGGGGACGGGCGGCCGAAAAACTCCCGAGCGACAGCGAGGGCTTGCCGACCCTCGCAAACCAGCCCCGATCCGCACCCGTAACATTCATCCTGCAGCAAGCATGATTGCGGCATCCTCGCCACCATGCCGATCAGCTTCTTCCTTGGCGGCTCCGTCGCGCCGATATTGCTGATGCTGTCGCCCTTCGCGGTGATGGCGGTTGGCAATTGCGCCGACTGGCAAGCCAAGGCCCCAAGCGCAAGGATCGCGGCAAAGCCCCCCGCCGACGCCGGCTGCACCCAGCCCCGCTACCCGCTGATGTAATCGCGCGCTGCCAGATATTGCGGCGCCGCGTCACCGCTGCTAATTCCGCCTCCCATGATCCAGCCGCCCGAAATCATCCGAGTCACCAAGTCCCGCGTCTCCTGCGACGGTTCGGGTGACATTCCCGCCGCCCTTGGCCATCCGCGCGTCTTCCTGGAAATCGACGAGCATGGCTATGTCGATTGCGGCTATTGCGATCGCCGCTTCGTGCTGATCGGCGGCGTCGCCGACAATGCCGAGATCGGCAACAAGCCGGACATCGCCTCGGGCGCCAGTCTCTAAGGCACCCTCTAAAATTTCCATTGGGCATCCGTCATGCCGCGCCTATATCGGGCGGCATGACCGATCTCGCTTCGCAATTCACTGATGCCCGCGGCCTGCTCTATCGTCCGGGCCTGCTCGATCCCGATGGCGCGCGCCGCCTGACCGCCGATGCGCTCAGGGCCTGCGACGATGGCGAGCTGTACCTCCAATATCGCGCCAGCGAGAGCTTCGGCTTTGACGACGGCCGGCTCAAGACCGCCGATTATTCGACCGATGCGGGCTTCGGCCTGCGCGGCGTGTCGGGCGAGATGACCGGCTTTGCCCATGCCAACGACCTCAGCGAAGCGGCAATCGCCAAGGCGGCGCAGACGCTGACCCTGCTCGATCCGGCCAAGGGCCAGCCCGCCCCGCCGCCCCAGCGCACCAATCGCCACCTCTATACCGACGCCAATCCGCTGGAACTGGTGCCCTTCGCCGAGAAGGTGACCCTGTGCGCCGCGATCGACGCAGCCGCCCGTGCCCGTGACCCGCGCGTCGCCCAGGTTTCGGTCAGCCTGGCCGGTAGCTGGTCGGTGATCGAGATCGTCCGCGCCGACGGCTTCACCGCCAGCGACATCCGCCCGCTCGTCCGCCTCAACGTCTCGGTCATCCTGGAGGAAAATGGCCGGCGCGAAACCGGCGTGTTCGGCATTGGCGGCCGCTATCTCTACGATCAGGTGATGGACCCCAAGATCTGGAACCGCGCCATCGACGAGGCGCTGGCCCAGGCGCAGGTCAATCTCCGCTCGGTCGCCGCGCCTGCCGGCGAAATGACCGTGCTGCTCGGCCCCGGCTGGCCGGGCGTACTGGTCCATGAAGCGATCGGCCATGGCCTGGAAGGCGATTTCAATCGCAAGGGCACCAGCGCCTTTTCCGGCCGCATCGGCCAGCGCGTCGCCGCACCCGGCGTCACCGTGGTCGACGATGGCAGCATCCTCGACCGCCGCGGCTCGCTCTCGATCGATGACGAAGGCACGCCGACCCAGGAAAATATCCTGATCGAGGACGGCATCCTCAAGGGCTATATGCAGGATCGCCTCAACGCCCGGCTGATGGGCGTCTCACCGACCGGCAATGGCCGCCGCGAATCCTACGCCCATGCGCCGATGCCGCGCATGACCAACACCTTCATCAAGGGTGGCCAGGACAATCCGGAAGAACTGCTGTCGCGCGTCAAGTCGGGCATCTTTGCCAAGAGCTTCGGCGGCGGCCAGGTCGACATCGTCTCGGGCAAGTTCGTCTTCTCCTGCACCGAGGCCTATAAGGTCGAAAATGGCAAGATCGGCGATCCGATCAAGGGCGCGACCCTGATCGGCGACGGCCCGACCGCGCTGACCAAGGTGATCGGCATCGGCAATGACTGGGCGCTCGACGAAGGGATCGGCATGTGCGGCAAGGGTGGGCAGAGCGTGCCGGCCGGCGTCGGCCAACCGACCCTGCTGATGGATGGCCTGACCGTCGGCGGCACCGCCGCCTGACCCCATTCCTTCCATGGCGGCGCGGTCACCCGACCCGCCGCCGCCATGGGCCGAGGAACCGGGCGGCGATCGATACGTATTTTGCGTATGAACATGCTGACCGACAGCCATGACGCCGTGACCGCCGACTGGGCGGCGGCCCTGCTCGACTTCTGGTTCAACCAGGTGGGCGAGGAAGGCTGGTACAGCCATGATCCGGCGCTCGACCAGCATTGCATCGACCGCTTCGCCGTCCTGTGGAGCGAGAAGCGGACGCTTCCGCCCGAAAGCTTCCTCGACCGCGCCGACGATGCGCTGGCCGCGGTGCTGCTGTTCGACCAACTGCCCCGCAACATGTTCCGCGGCCAGGCCCAGGCCTTTGCCACCGACCCGATCGCCCGTGAGGTAGCGCGCGGCGCCATCGCGCTGGGCTATGACATCCAGATTGGCGGGGCGGGCCGGCTCTTCTTCTACATGCCGTTCCAGCATAGCGAGGATCTGGCCGATCAGGAGCTGTCGCTCTCCCTGTTCGAAGGGACCGGCGACGCCCGGTCGCTCGATTTCGCCCGCCAGCATCATGCAACCATCGCGCGCTTCGGCCGTTTCCCCCATCGCAACGCTGCCCTTGGTCGCACCACCCTGCCCGCCGAAGCGGCAGCGGTCGCCGAAGGATCGCAATGGTAGGCGGGAACATGCCTATTTTTTAGGCATGGCTGTGCATCTGCACATTTTTTCGGCGGCGCAACAATCTCCCCTAGTGGAAATCCCGCGTTAATGCGTCATTAGCAAATTGGCACGCCTCTTGCTG
This sequence comes from Sphingobium sp. VMM, assembly GCF_056790315.1. NCBI lineage: Bacteria > Pseudomonadati > Pseudomonadota > Alphaproteobacteria > Sphingomonadales > Sphingobiaceae > Sphingobium > Sphingobium sp. VMM. The sequence continues at coordinate 62,658 of NZ_JBXGSI010000014.1, read as the reverse complement.
GTATGTCGCCGCACACCAAATAAGGGGGCGACATGAAACTTGTCATGGCTATCATCAAGCCGTTCAAGCTTGACGATGTCCGCGAGGCTCTTTCCTCGCTTGGCATCGCCGGTATGACGGTCAGCGAAGTGAAGGGCTTTGGTCGCCAGAAGGGCCAGACCGAAATCTATCGCGGCGCCGAATATTCCACCAACATGGTTCCCAAGATCAAGATCGAGGTGGTCTGCGACGACGACCTCGCGCCGCGCGTGGTGGAAGCGACGCAGGCCGCCGCCAATTCGGGCGCGATCGGCGATGGCAAGATCTTCGTCCTCGATGTCGGCCAGGCCGTGCGCATCCGCACCGGCGAGACCGGCGAAACCGCGCTGTAAGAAGGGGGGGAATAATGACCTTTTCGAAGAAACTCTGCGGCGCGCTGGGGGCCACTGGCCTTTCGCTGTTCGCCGCGCTGCCCGCCTGGGCACAGGACGCGGCCGCGCCGGCCGCGACCGTGGACAAGGGCGACGTTGCCTGGATGATGACCTCCACCATCCTCGTTTTCCTGATGATCCTGCCCGGCCTCGCCCTGTTCTACGGCGGTCTTGCCCGCAGCAAGAACATGCTGTCGGTGATGACGCAGATCGGCGCCGCCGCCTGCCTCGCCATGCTGATCTGGGTCATGTACGGCTATTCGATGGCCTTCGGCCCCGACTATACCAGCGGCCTCTCCAACTTCATCTCGACCTTCGACAAGGCGTTCCTGAAGGGCATCACGCCCGCTTCGCAGGCCGCGACCTTCACCGCCGGCGTCGAGATTCCGGAATATGTCTTCGTCTGCTTCCAGATGACCTTCGCCGCGATCACCGTCGCGCTGGTGCTGGGATCGGTGGTCGAACGCATCAAATTCTCGGCTGTGATGGTGTTTGCCGCCGTCTGGCTGACGATCGTCTATTTCCCGATCGCGCACATGGTCTGGGCGGCTTCGGGCTATTTCTTCAAGGCCGGCGCGCTTGATTTCGCAGGTGGCACCGTGGTCCACATCAACGCCGGCGTCTCGGCGCTGGTCGCCGCGATCATCCTGGGCAAGCGTATCGGCTATCCCAAGGAACCGATGGCGCCGCACAGCCTGACGCTGACTGCGGTCGGCACCGGCCTGCTGTGGGCCGGCTGGTTCGGCTTCAACGCCGGTTCGGCGCTGGAAGCCAATGGTTCGGCCGCGCTCGCCATGATCAACACCTTCGTCGCCACCGCATCGGGCGGCCTGTTCTGGATGCTGATCGAACGCGTCAACGGCCACAAGGCGTCGGCCCTGGGCTTCTGCTCGGGCGTCATCGCCGGCCTCGTCGCGGTCACCCCGGCCGCCGGCAACTCGGGTCCGTTCGGTGCGATCGTGCTGGGCGCCATTGCCTCGATCGTCTGCTTCTATGCCGTCACCGTGCTCAAGCCCAAGCTTGGCTATGACGACAGCCTGGACGCCTTCGGCATCCACGGCATCGGCGGCATGATCGGCGCCATCGGCACCGCCATCGTCTACTCGCCGGCCCTCGGCGGTCCCGGCGCGGCGGACTATGAAATCGGCGCCAAGCTGCTCGTCCAGATCGAAGCGGTCGTCGTGACCATCATCTGGGCCTCGATCGGCACCGCCATCGCCATCTTCATCGCCAAGGCCATCACCGGCCTGCGGGTCAGCCAGGAGGTCGAATATGAAGGCCTCGACCTCGGCGAGCATGGCGAACGCGCCTACAACTACTGAGATTGGCAGGGCGGGCCGCCCGACCGGGATACGGCCCGCCCGCCTCACCTTGTTCCTCCTGCGAACATGCCTTGGGGTCGGTACGAAAGTACCGGCCCTATTTTTATCCACAGGGCAGGCAGTCGGTAGAATCGAGAGGGCAGGCAGCAACCATCTCCCGTCATTGCGAGCGTAGCCAAGCAATCCAACATGGCTAGATGGATTGCTTGGCTACGCTCGCAATGACGACGTCGGGCTTCGATCAAGAGCGATCGTTCCTCCCCGACACGGAGAGGCGGCAGGCGCGGAGCGCCTGACGGAGGGGCAAGTGCCTATTAGCGCTGCGCTATCCGACCTGTGCCCCTCCACCACTCGCTACGCGAGCGGTCCCCTTCGGCACAGTCGCGTGCCGCTGCCGAACCGCACCGGGGAGGAATGCCTTTTTCCCAACCCAATCAAACAGCCGGTCGTGTCCACAACCCCACAGCCCGCGCCGTTCCTGCCGGCCAGCGCCGCGCCCGTCCCGGCACCTGTCGGCCCGCGCGGATCACCCAGCCCAGCTTCTCGCGCCCCGGCGTCACCACGCGATGGTCCCAGGCATGCTCGCCCCGCCGCGCGACTTCGCGCGCGATGTCGCCATAGATGCCGGCCGCCGCCAGCACTGCCCAGGCCGCCCGCGCCGGCAGCGCGCCGGTGCCATGGCGCGCACTATCCTCATAGGCCGCCGCCATGTCGGCCAGCCGCTGGCCCAATATCGCCAGCTGCGGCCGCAGCCAGGGCTTCATATGCTCGCCGGGTGGCATGTCCATTTCCACCAGCCATTCGACCGGCAGGTAGCAGCGGTCGGCCAGTTCATCCTCGCTGATGTCGCGGGCGATATTGGCGAGCTGGAAGGCGATGCCCAGGTCGCAGGCGCGGTCGAGCGTCGCCTCATCCTCCGGGTCGACGCCCATCAGCACCGCCATCATGCAGCCCACGGCGCCCGCGACATGATAGCAATAGCGCAGCATGTCCGCCTCGCTGCGCGGCCGCCAGTCGCGCGCATCGAGCGCAAACCCCTCCAGCAGGTCATGGGCATAGCGGTGCGGGATCGCGCATTCGCGCATGACGACGCCAAAGCCGTCAAAGGCCGGGTCGCCGGTCGGCTCGCCGCGCAGCGCCGCATCGGTCAGCACCCGCAGCGTCGACAGCCGCGCCTGCCCGTCGGCGACGCCCTGCATCGTCCCGCCATGGTCCTGCCCGTCGGCGATATCGTCGCATTTGCGGCACCAGGCATAGAGCAGCCAGGCCCGCTCGCGCGTCACCGGGTCGAACAGCTTCGACGCCATGGCAAAGCTCTTCGAGCCCCGCGCAATGCTGTCGCGGGCATGGGCGACCAGGGCGGGGCGATCGAGACTGTCAGAAACCATGGTCGGGACATGCCCTGTCCGGCGGGCAATGTCACCCGACCATGAAGGATCAGATCAGAGCCGCGCGGCCTTCATCGCGAAGATCGTCTCATGCGGCTGATACGCCGCCATCTGGTCCAGCAGCCCTTCGATACTGTCATCATGGATCATGATGCCGGCATGCTGCGGCCGGATGAAGCCGGCTTCCACCATCTGCCGGTTGAAGCCGATCAACTGGTCATAGAAGCCCGCGACATTGAGCAGGCCGACCGGCTTGTTATGATAGCCCAGCTGCGCCCAGCTGATCGCCTCCCACAGCTCGTCCATCGTGCCGACGCCGCCCGGAATCGTGACGAAACCGTCCGACAGGTCGGTGAAGAACTGCTTGCGCTGGTGCATGGTCTCCACCACGTGCAATTCGGTGCAGCCGCGATGCGCGACTTCGGCGCCGACCAGCGCCTCGGGGATCACGCCGATCACCTCGCCGCCCGCTTCCAGCGCCGCATCCGCCACCGCGCCCATCAGGCCCAGCCGCCCGCCGCCATAGACGACGCCGATTCCGCGCTGTGCCAAAGTGCGGCCGACATGGCGTGCCGCGTCGATATAGGTGAGGTCGGCCGGCGTCGCCGAACCACAATAAACAGCCAGTCTTTTCATCATCTTCCAGTCCCGAAGCGCCGCGCGCTCCTCAAGCCATGTCCTGCAGCATCAGCGCCGCGGTCGCCTTGGCGCTGCCCACCACGCCGGGGATGCCCGCGCCGGGATGGGTGCCGGCCCCTACCAGATAAAGGTTGGGAATGACATCGTCGCGATTATGGGCGCGGAACCAGGCGCTCTGGGTCAATAGCGGCTCCAGGCTGAAGCCGCTGCCCAGATGGGCATTGAGGTCGCGGCCAAAATCGCTCGGCGCATAATGGAACTGGGTCACGATGCGCGATCGTATGTCGGGGATCAGCCGATGCTGGATCTCGTCCAGGATACGCTCGGCATAGGCCGGCGCGAAGCGATCCCAGTCGATCGGTAGCTTGCCCATGTGCGGCACCGGGGCGAGCGCATAGAAGGTCGAATAGCCTTCTGGCGCCATCGACGGATCGGTCACGGTCGGGTGATGCAGATAGAGCGAGAAATCCGCCGGCAGCACGCCATGGCTGTAGATATCGGTCAGCAGCCCCTCATAGCGCGGGCCGAACAGGATCATATGGTGGGGAATGCCCGGCCAGCTGCCCTTGATGCCGAAATGCAGCACGAACAGGCTGGGCGACCATTTCTTGTGCTGCAGCTTTTCCGCCTGCTTCTGCCCGCGCGGGTGATGGCCCAGAAGATCGCGATAGCTGTGCATCAAATCGCCATTGCTGGCGATCGCGTCTGCCTCCCCGCGCCAGCCCGACGCGGTGCGCACCGCCACCGCCCGGTCGCCATGGGTCTCGATCTCGACCACCGCGTCGCCCAGCCGCAGCACGCCGCCCAGCCGCTCGAAATGGGTCGCCATGCCCTGCACCAGCCGGTTGGTGCCGCCCTTGGCGAACCACACGCCGCCATCCTTTTCCAGCTTGTGGATCAGGGCATAGATGCCGCTGGTGGTCATCGGATTGCCGCCGACCAGCAGGCTGTGGAAGGACAGCGCCTGGCGCAGCTTCTCGTCCTTCACATGGCTCGACACGATCGAATAGACCGATCGCCAGGCCTGATATTTGGCAAGACTCGGCCCCGCCCGCACCATCGAGGCGAAGTCGAGGAAGGCGACCGAGCCGAGCTTGCGATAGCCCTCCTCATAGACGCCGTCGGCATAGTCGAGGAACCGCTCATAGCCCGCGACGTCCTCGGGATTGAGCTTGGCGATCTGCGCGCGCAGCGCCACTTCGTCGTTGGAATAGTCGAAATTGGTGCCGTCGCGCCAGTTGAGCCGGTAGAAGGGCGACACCGGCACCAGGCTGACATCCTGCGCCATGTCGTTCCCCGACAGGCGCCACAATTCGGCCAGGCAGGCCGGATCGGTGATGACCGTCGGCCCCGCGTCGAAGGTAAAGCCGTCCTTCTCCCACATATAGGCGCGGCCACCGGGGCGGTCGCGCGCCTCGATCAGGGTGGTTGCCACCCCGGCCGACTGCAGACGGATGGCCAGCGCCAGGCCGCCAAAGCCCGCGCCAATGACAATCGCTTTCCGCTCCATCAGGCGGGTGGGTTCAGCAATGCGTGCATGGCATCCCTTATGCGCACCGGGGGACGCCCGCACAAGATGCGGATGCGATCGGCGATGGTCGATCGCCCAGCATAGAAGCGCTGGATCAGCCCCGGCCGCAATCGATAGAAGCGCGCAAAGATGCGCCAGCGCTGGTCCGGCACCGCAGCGCCGAAGAGCATCCGGCCAAGCAGCCGATAATAAAGTCCCTTCTTCCAGTGCGCCGCAGCATAGGTCCGCGTTGCCGCCGGCAGTCCCTTCAGCGGCTGCTCCACCAGCCAGGTCGCGAATCGCACCGCATCGGGCAGCGAATAGCCGGTCATCGGCTGGAACAGCCCGGCCTTCACCCCGGCCCGCGCGACCGGATCATCGGCCGGCCAGTAGCGGTCGAAATCGCCGCCATGCACCACCGGCAGCACCCCGCTCTCGCTGTGGATAACTTCCTCCACCTGCCAACCCTGCGCCTGCGCATAGGCGGCGATCCGCTCCGCGATCCCTGCCGCGTCCAGCGCCGGCCCGTCGCTATAATAGGTATCCTCGACAAAGATCGTCCAGGCGTCGCGCGGCAGCAGATAGACGAAGCGATAGCCGTCGATCTGCGCCACCGTCGCATCCATGATCACCGGCCGCGCGATCCCGTGCGGCTGCGCCAGTCGCAGCGTCTGCCCGACGAATTTCTGCCAGCCACAGCGCAGCGCCGACAGGTCGCCTGCCCCCCGCGCATCGATCATCGCAGGCGCGCTGATCCGCCGCCCGTCCTCCAGCACCAGAAATTGCCGGCCGATCGTCGCCACCCGCGCGCCGGTCAGCAGGCGTTCGCCCAGCGCCGCCCGCACATGCGCGTCGAAACGGGGGGAGGCGATGCTGTTATAAGGGGTGTCGAGTTGCCGCCGATAGCCGGGAAAGCGCACTTCATGCCCCTGCGACCAGCGGCTGCTGACCAGCGGATCGACCAGCCAGCGGTCGCGCGCATCCACATCCCCATCGAAGAAGGACCAGATATGATTGCCGCCGACATGATCGGCCTGCTCGATCAACAGGATGCGCGTGCCCGGTCGCCGCTCGGCAAAGGCAAGCGCGATCAGCCCGCCGGCAAGGCCCCCGCCGATAATCGCAAGATCGCATTCCAGATCAGCCACTCACTCCTGTTAGCGACGCCAACGCCAAAGGAAAAGCCGGACGGGCAGGCAGGGGTGTCCGGGATGAGTGGTAGGCGGACTGTCGGCTTTGAAGCACAGAACTGCACTAGCGGTCGTTCAGCTATTCCGAGCGGCGATTATGACCGGCACTGTCTTCGCGAGGAATATCGGATCGGTCTGATTAATGTCTTCGCAGATTAAGGCGGCCGTGCTTCGACTCGAAACCGACGCATCTCGAAGTTGCCTCACCAATTCCAACTTATACTCTTCGGAATTGAGCACACGCATCATCATGATAGATGCCCAGCGGCGTGATGCGATAACGAGATCGGGAAGGGTCTCGATGAAATGGGTGATGTAGACCATACATTCGAACTGTTCTGCGGCGTGAACGAGCGACCACATCCCATGGTCTTCACTGTCGTCATTCAACATAAGCAAGAGCGGCTTTATCGATGCCGGATTTCGGGCGGCGGCGATTGGAACCAACGCAGCATCCGTGTGGGCAACCGATTGCCCGTCAGCGAAAAGTCCACGTAATCGTTTCAGGTCGTCTTCAAGCATTTGTAGATCATGGCCTTCTGCGTGAACGTCTGCAATTAGCCGGATCAGAATTTATGCCGAGCGGCAGATTTTGGTCGTCAGTTGCCATCCTCCCGTCCGTCATGCCGGGCCTGACCCGGCATCCCGCTTTCCTACCCGGCCTTTCTCTGATCTACCCTGGGCGATGGACACCCGCTCCACTTTCCAGCCCTCGCCGCCAAGCCGCTGTCGCCCGACCGGCGCGCAAGTGTCGTTTTCCTGTTGCCTCGTTGTCCTCTCCCTGTCGCGTCGAAGGCGCGTTATCCTGACCCGGTTGTCGCGCGCCTGTCGCTTCACCGGCGCGCGGCAGGCGCTTGGCCGGCGCATTGGCCCGAATTTACCCGCACGACACTGTGAACTTCGACTGTCGCGTCGATTCTCGGCTCCAACTGGCGCCCCCGCTCCATCCCCCCACGCCTTGCTCAACTTATCCACATAGTATAGGGGGGTATCCTATGCACATCATCGCGGATCGGGACAAATTGCTGGCGCGGGTGCGCCGCATCGCGGGGCAGGTCAACGCCGTCGAGCGCCAGCTGGCGGGCGACGCGGGCTGCTCGGAAACGCTGCAGCTGGTCGCCTCGGTGCGCGGCGCGGTCGGCAGCCTGATGGAGGAGCTGATCGAACAGCATATGCGCGAACATGTCGCCCGCCCCGGCCTGACCGACGAAGCGCGCACGGCCGCCACCGAAGAAATGCTGGCGCTGATCCGCCGCTACGGGAAATGACCATGCACGACGATCACGCCCATGGGCACCATCATCATGGCGCCGGCTGCAACCATGACCATGCGCATCATCCCGCCCCGGCCGCCCCGCCGCCGACCGACAAGGATGGCGCGGAACGCCATTATTTCGACCATATCTATCTGAGCGCCGGGCATGACAAGAATGCCAGGCGCACCCTGTGGGTCGTCTGGCTGACCGCCGCGACCATGGTGGTGGAAATCGCCTTTGGCTGGATCACCGGGTCGATGGCGCTGCTGGCCGACGGCTTCCACATGGCGACCCATGCCGGCGCGCTGGCGGTGGCCGCCGCCGCCTACAGCTATGCCAGGCGCCATGCCCGCAACCCGCGCTACACTTTCGGTACCGGCAAGGTCGGCGACCTGTCCGGCTTTGCCTCGGCGCTGCTGCTGCTGCTGACCGCGCTGTTCATCGCGATCGAATCCGGCATGCGCCTGTTCGAGCCGGTGAAGGTCGCCTTTGGCGAGGCAACCCTGGTCGCCATCATCGGCCTGGTCATAAATCTGGTCAGCGCCCTGCTGCTCGGCCACGACCATAGCCATGATCATGGGCATGCGCACGGTCACGCGCATGACGACCATGATCACGACCACAAGGGCGGCCATGCCGACGATAATCTGCGCGCCGCCTATGTTCATGTGCTGACCGATGCGCTGACGTCGGTGCTGGCGATCGCCGCGCTGCTGGCCGGCCGCTATCTCGGCTGGTGGTGGCTCGACCCGGCGGTCGGCCTGCTCGGCGCCGTGGTCATCGCCCGCTGGGCCTGGGGCCTGATGAAGGACACCGCCGCCATCCTGCTCGACACCGCCGAACCCGCGCTGATGGCCAGGGTGCGCGGCCTGGTCGAAGCCGAAGGCGCCACCATCCGCGACCTCCATGTCTGGCGCATCGGCCCGCACGCCCATGCCGCGATCATCAGCCTGGCGCCCGGCGCCGACGGGCCGAAGGTCCGCGAACGAGTGCGCAGCCTGCCGCGCATGGAGCATGTCACCGTGGAGTGCGGCTGAGCGGCCGCTTGAGAAAGCCGGTTCCGGCCCGCTCCCCCGCCCTGTCCTACAGAACCGGGCCCATGTTAGGCTGCGCCCGGCTCTTTCCCATCGTCCGGCGTCCCCATCCCCTCGCAACATGATTTCCTACTTGCGTAAGGAAATGTCGAAATGTGCGGGAAATATGCGAAGTTAAGCGGACGAAATCCTATTTTCAGGCGGGCTTCAACGCATCCATGATCTGGCGCACCGGGCCAAGATCATAGCCCGCAGCCGTCGCCTGCGCCGACAGCGCATCGGCATCGTCGCCGGCCCGCGCGCGGGTCAGCGCCCACAGCAGGGTGCTGCGCGTGCCCGACCGGCAATAGGCCAATATCTTGCCCTCGCCCGCCTGCTCGATCGCGGCGGCCATGCCGTCGAGCTGCCAGGGCGCGAAGCCGCCATGAGCCACCGGCACGGCGGCATAGGCGACACCAGCGTCGATCGCCGCTGCCTCGACCGCGGCACCGTTGGTCTGGCCCGGTTCCTCGTCATCGGGACGGTTGTTGATGATCATGGTCACGCCCAGCGCCTTGGCGGTCTCCACCTGATCGACACTGATCTGGGGCGAGACATAGAGGCGGTCGGTCAACTGGCGGAACATGGGCAAATCTCCTTCGCCCCCGCCATGCGCCCGCCCGCCACAGGATTCAAGCGTCTGCACGCCCAACCGGCATCGATGCCCCTTCATCCGTTCGTTTCGAGCCTGTCGAGAAACGGGGCCACACGCTCATCCGCTACAGATAGGGCCGGATCGCCGCCAAGAAGGCATCGCCATAGGCATCCAGCTTCTTCTGCCCGACGCCGCTCACCATGCCCAGTTCGTGGATGGTCGCCGGCCGCTGCTCGGCCATCTCGCGCAGCGTCGAATCATGGAAGATGACATAGGGCGGCACCCCGGCATCCTGCGCCAGTTCGCGGCGACAGGTGCGCAGCGCGTCGAACAGCGGATCGCCGACCGGATTGGCATCGCTGCCATTGCGGGCGTTGCGCTTCTTCCGCTCGCGCCGCGGCGGCACCAGGATGCGCACTTCCTCCTCGCCGCGCAGGATCGGCCGGGCATTGGGGCCGAGCATCAGCCCGCCATGCTCGGTCGTCTCCAGCGCGTCGCGCACCAGCAGCGCGCGCGACACCGGCCGCAGCAGCGCCGTCTCGTCGCCATCGACGATCGCATAGACGGAGATCTTGTCATGCCCGCGCTCGCGAATCTTGTCGGTGACGGCGCCGCTCAGCACCGCCTCGATATGACCCGCGCCAAAGCTCTGCCCGGTGCGATAGACGGCCGACAGATATTTGCGCGCGGTTTCGGTCGCGTCGACACTGGCCGGCGGGGTCAGGCAATTGTCGCAATTGCCGCAGGTCGCCGGCGGATTCTCGCCGAAGTGCCGCAGCAGGATCGCCCGACGGCAGGTCGCCGTCTCCACCAGCGCGCCCAGCGCCGCGATCCGCGCCCGCTCGCCCTGCTGGCGCGCCGGTTCCAGCTCCATGATGCGCTGGCGGGCACGGGCGAAATCCTCCGCTCCCCAGAAGAGATGCGCGACCGCCGGTTCGCCATCGCGGCCGGCGCGGCCCGATTCCTGATAATAGCCCTCGATCGACTTGGGCAGGCCAGCATGAGCGACGAAGCGCACGTCGGGCTTGTCGATCCCCATGCCGAAGGCGACGGTGGCGACCATCACCATATCCTCGCTGGCGATGAAGGCGGCCTGGTTGGCGGCGCGCTGGGCCGGGTCCATGCCGGCATGATAGGCGCGCACCGCCCGGCCGCCGCGCCCCAGCGTCTCGGCCAGCTTCTCGGTCGCGGCGCGGGTCGGCGCATAGACGACGCCCGGCCCCGGATTGGCGGCAAGCAGGTCGGCCAGCTGCCGGGTCAGCCCATCGCGCGGATGGACGGCATAACGGATATTGGGCCGGTCGAAACCGGAGATGATCAGGCCATCCTCGGGAATGCCGAGCTGGACGAGGATGTCCTTGCGGGTATGCGCGTCCGCCGTTGCCGTCAGGGCGAGACGCGGGACATCGGGAAACTCATCAAGCAGCGGCCGCAGCAGGCGATAGTCGGGGCGGAAATCATGCCCCCATTCGGACACGCAATGCGCCTCGTCGATCGCAAACAGGGCGACCTTCGCCGAGCGCAGCAGATTGCGGAACCCCTCGCCGCTCGCCCGTTCCGGCGCGACATAGAGCAGGTCCAGTTCGCCATTGCGCAGCCGGTCCTGCGTCTCGCGCCAGTCGGCATCGACGCTGGTCAGGCTGGCGGCACGGATGCCCACGGCGGTCGCCGCGCGCAGCTGGTCATGCATCAGCGCGATCAGCGGCGAGACGACGACGCAGCAGCCATCGAGCGCCACGGCCGGCAGCTGATAGCAGAGCGACTTGCCCGCGCCCGTCGGCATGATCGCTAGCGTCGGCTGCCCCGCCATGACCCGGCCGACCACCTGTTCCTGCACACCGCGGAACGTCGTGAAGCCGAAAATATCGTGGAGCAGCGTGGGAATGTCGCGGGGCATGGACTGGCCTTAGCGAGTCAGGGCCACAGGTGCCAGTGGCGCGGAGTGTCTGTTTGAGATGCGCCAGATGGCGCATTCCGGCACCAGCCCGCTCCCCCACCCGGCCACCCAACGGCAGTATTCTATGGGTGGCCGGGTGGGGGAGCGGGCTGGTGCCGTATCAGAAATCGCTCTTTCGCGATTTCTCAAACACGCGCTTAGCCTGCCGGGTCGAGCAGACAGCCCCAGCCCGGCTTGAAGCGCGCGGTGCGCGACGCCAGCAGCGGGACATGCGCCTCGACCGCCCGCTCCTCCGGCTTGTCGGTCAGCCGCACCATCGCCATGCCCGGCTCCTTGTCGCCCTGGCAGCTGCCCATGGCGCGACCCTCGACATAGCGGCAGGAACAGGTCAGCCGCGCACCATAGGCCGAGCCGAGCTGCGCGCGGGCACGCAGGGTCGACCAGTTCCACGCCAGCGCCGCCAGCAGCGCGAAGAGGATCAGTCCGGCGACGATCCACCATTTACCACGAACCGCCATGGTCCTTCTTCCCGCCTCCATGCTAAGGGCGCCGGCTTATGCAGATCGAGAAGCGAATCGTAAAGCGCCTTGCCATGGGTGCCGGACTGGTGGCGCTCGTCCTGGCCGGCACGCTGGCGGGGCGCGCGGCGCATGCGCCCGAGCCCGTCTATAGCGTCGACACCGACGCCGTGGTCAACGCCAGCGCGCTGCGCGGCGCGATCGATCCGCTGTTCGACGACAAGGACATGGGCGATACCCGCGCCCTGCTGGTCATGCGTGACGGCAAGGTGATTGCCGAACGCTATGCCCCCGGCATCACCCCCGACACGAAATTGCTGTCCTGGTCGATGGCCAAGAGCGTGACCGCGGTGCTGGTCGGCCTGATGGTGTCGGACGGGCGGCTGGCGCTCGATTCGCCGGTGCCGGTCGCGGCCTGGAGCCAACCGGGCGATCCGCGCGGCCGCATCACCCTGCGCCAGTTGCTGTCGATGACCTCGGGCCTCGACCATGCCGAGGATGGCGAACCGATCACCGACGGCGACACCGTGCGCATGCTGTTCATGGACGGCGCGCAGGACATGGCGGCCTATGCCGAATCCAAGCCGCTCGCGCATGTTCCCGGCGAGGTCTTCTCCTACTCCACCGGCAGCACGATGATCCTGTCGGACCTGATGACCCGGATGCTGACCAACAGCCCCCATCCCGACGTGCGTCGCCGGGCGATGCAGATGTTCATCGACGGCCGGCTGAAGGCGCCGGGCAAGCTGTCCAGCCTGACGCCCGAATATGACGCCAATGGCACGCTGATCGGCGGTTCGATCATGCACATGACCGCGCGCGACTATGGCCGCTTTGGCGAATTGCTGCGCAACCATGGCCGCTCGCCCAACGGCCATCAGATCGTGCCGGAAAAATGGGTCGACTATATGCGCGCGCCCTCGCCGCGGAACACGGCCTATGGCGCCCATCTCTGGCTCAACCGGGACAGCAGCGAAAGCGCGCTGATGCCCGGCCTCGCCTCGGCCAGCTTGTTCGGCTGCGTCGGCCATAATGGCCAATATATATTGGTCGCACCCGGCCAGCGGCTGACCATCGTGCGGATCGGCATGTCGCCCAAGAAGGAGCAGCGCGCAGCTGTGAAGGCGCAACTGGCCCGGCTGATCGGCCTCTTCCCCGGTTAAAGGGTGAATATGCCTTCGATCACCGTCCGACAGGCGCCGGTCATCACCACCCGGTCGCCCTCCAGCCGGCAACCGAGCCGCCCGCCCCGCGCCGACGCCTGATAGGCACTGATTGCGCTCTTACCCAAACGCTCCGCCCAATAGGGCGTCAGCAGACCATGGGCCGATCCGGTCACCGGATCCTCGTCGATCCCGCCGCCGGGCACGAAGACACGGCTGATGATGTCGCTGTCGTCGCCCGGCGCGGTCGCAATCAGCAGATTATCGCCCAACTTGCGCAGGGTCGCGAAATCAGGCTCCAGCGCACGGATCGCATCGGCGTCGCGATAGACGAAGATCGCATAGCCGCCCTCGCGCCAGCGTGTCTCGACGATGTCCCCGCCCATCCCTGCCGCCAGCTCCGGCAGCGCCTTCGGCGCGCTGGTCCAGGCCGGCAGCGACAGTTCATAGCCCTCGCCCGCGCGGGTCACGGTCAGCACCCCGGCATGGAGGGTGCGAAAGCGGATGGTCTCGCCCTCAATCAGCACATGCCCGCTCGCCAGCGTGGCATGGCCGCACAGCTTCACCTCGACCGCCGGGGTGAACCAGCGCAGCGCATAATCGGCCTCCGCATCGTCCGGCGACGGCACGGTGAAGGCGGTCTCGGACAGGTTGTTTTCCGCCGCGATCGCCTGCAGCACCGCATCATCGAGCCAAGCGTCGAGCGGCATCACCGCCGCCGGATTGCCGGTGAAGGGCGCGTCGGCAAAGGCGTCGACCTGGGTGAAGCGAAGGCGGGTCATGGCGATACTCCTGATGGATCGCCGTCTTCATGCCGGGCCCGCATCCGTGCCGACAGGGCCGGATGCGGGCAATTGGTCCCTAGCCCAGAATCAACAGCGCCGCGCACACCGCGGTGCCGACGATCAGGTTGAGCGGCACGCCGATGCGCACGAAATCGGCGAAGCGATAATCGCCCGCGGCATAGACCAGCGCATTGGTCTGATAGCCGATCGGCGTCGCGAAACAGGCCGATGCGCCGATCATCAACGCTATCACCAGCGGACGCGGATCGGTGCCCAGTTGATGCGCCAGCGCGATGGTGAGCGGCGTCAACAGCGCCGCGACCGCATTGTTGCTGAGAAGCTCGGACAGGATCAGCGCCGCGAAATAGACGATGAAGACCAGGCTCCATTGCGGCGCGACCTGCATCAACGGCGTGATCCAGCCGACCATCAGCGCGACGCTGCCCGCCTGTTCCAGCGCCAGACCGACCGCCAGCATGGCAAAGATCAGGATCAGCACATCGCCGTCGATCGCCGCCCAGGCTTCCTCCGCATCGATGCAGCGGGTGACCAGGATCACGCCGACGGCGATGAAGGCGGCCAGGCCGATGCCGATCACGTCGAGCGCCGACAGGATCACCACCGCGGCCATCGCCAGGATCGCGATCCATGCCTTGCGCGGGCGGAAGGCGCGCGTCCGGCTGATGTCGACGCCGATCAGGTTGGGATTGTCTTTCAGCGAACGCATCGCGTCGTCGCTGCCCGCCACCAGCAGCCGGTCGGCGCCGCGCACCCGCGTATCGGCCAGGTCCGGCCCCGGCAGATGGCGGGCGCGATGGATGCCGATCAGACGGACGCGCAGGGCATGAAGGAAGGGAATGTCGATCAGCCGCTCCCCGATCGAGGGGTGGCTGGGCGCGACCATCGCCTCGATCACCGTACCCTCTCGCGCCGAAGTCTCGGAATCGGCGGCAATGCCCAGTTCGAAATCGCCCGATTCGCGCAGCGTCATGATCGCCGTGCCATCGGCGCAGACGATCAGCCGGTCGCCGACATGCAGTTCCTCCTGCTCCAGGTCGTGGCGTCGTATCTCGCCGGCCCGCTTGAGCCCGATCAAGGTGACCGAGCGGCCAAGGACGGACAATTCGCCAATCTCCCGTCCGACCACCTCGCTGTCCGGCGTCACGACCAGTTCGGTCAGATATTCCTGCACATTGCCGCCATTCTCGCCCGCGATCGAGGGCGGGTCGCTGGGCAGCAGGAAACTGAGGCAGGCCAGGCCGATGACGCCGGCAATGGTGCCGGCCAGGCCATAGGGGGTGATATCGAAAATGCCGAAGGCCTGCATGCCCTGTTCGGCCGCGATGCCCGCGACGATCAGGTTGGTCGATGTGCCGATCAGGGTAACGCAGCCGCCCATCACCGCCACCGCATTCATCGGGATCAGCAGCTTCTTGACCGGATAGGCGGTCGCCTGCGCCAGCCGGAACATGATCGGGATCAGCAGCACGACGACCGGCGTGTTGTTGAGGAAAGCCGACAGCAGCACCGTGCCCACCGCAACCTCGATCAGCGCCAGCCGCGGATGCTTCTGCGCCCGTACCATGACCAGATCGGCGATGCGGTTGATCGTGCCGGTGCGAATGAGCGCCCCCGACAGCACGAACATCGCGCCCACGGTCAGCGGCGCGCTGTTCGAAAAGACGGAGAAGAGCGATTTCTCGTCGAGCAGGCCGAGCAGCGCGAAGGCACAGGCACCCAGCACGGAAACGACGGTCGGGGAATAGCGTTCGCGCACGAAGGCGACGAACATGCAGGCGAGAATGACCAGGCCGATTTCCGCGCGGTAGATGCCCAATAGCGCGGTGATGAAATGCATCTCGTCTTGCCCCCGTTTGATCGCGTGATCGCGTCTCTAACGGAGGTGAAACGAAATGGGCCAGCCATGGTTGCATGGCTGGCCCGTGTCGCGGCGTCAGGGGACGTTTTGACCGTCAATCCACGCATGGCGTGCTGACGCTCCCCAGGCTTACGCTCTGCCGCTCACCCTCCCGCGGGTGACCATGTCATCCTAGCGTAACATGGGTGAGTCGTCTCGCATCTTTTGCACATTCGGCGCGCGATTGGCGCGGTTCGGCGCGTCAGTCGGCCCCGCACTGGGCGCGGTGCAACAGCTTCTGGTCGGCCAGCACCAGCGCCATCATCGCTTCGACCACCGGCACGCCGCGAATGCCGACGCATGGGTCATGACGGCCCTTGGTGATGATGTCCGACGCATCGCCTTCGCGCGTCACGGTCTCGACCGGAATCAGGATCGAACTGGTCGGCTTGAAGGCGATCCGCACCTTGACCGGCTGGCCGGTCGAAATGCCGCCGGCGATGCCACCGGCATGATTGGCGAGGAAGACCGGACCATCGGCGCCGGGCCGCATCGGATCGGCATTCTGCTCGCCGCGCAGCCGGGCGGCTGCGAAGCCGTCGCCGATTTCCACGCCCTTAACCGCGTTGATGCTCATCATCGCGCTCGCCAGTTCGCTGTCGAGCTTGGCATAGAGCGGCGCGCCCCAGCCGGCCGGCACGCCCGATGCGACGCATTCGACCACTGCACCCAGCGACGAGCCATCCTTGCGCGCGCCATCGACCAGCGCTTCCCAGCGCACCGCGGCTTCGGCGTCGGGACAGAAGAAGGGATTCTGGCCGATCTGCGCCGCGTCGAAATTGCCATAGTCGATCGCGTCGCCGCCGATCTCGCTCACATAGGCGAAGATATCGACTTCGGGGATGACGAGCAGCGCCACTGCACCGGCCGCGACCCGGCTGGCGGTTTCGCGCGCCGAGGAGCGCCCGCCGCCGCGATAGTCGCGAAAGCCATATTTGGCGTCATAGGCATAGTCGGCATGGCCGGGACGATAGGCCTTGGCGACCTCCGAATAATCCTTCGATCGCTGGTCGGTGTTCTCGATCATCAGGCTGATCGGCGTGCCGGTGGTCCTGCCCTCGAACACGCCCGACAGGATGCGCACCACATCGGGCTCGCGCCGCTGGGTCGTGAACTTCGATGTGCCCGGCTTGCGCAGGTCGAGCCAGGGCTGAATGTCCGCCTCGCTCAATGCCAGGCCCGGAGGGCAGCCATCGACCATCGCGCCGATCGCCGGCCCATGGCTCTCGCCCCAGGTCGAGAAGCGGAAGACGCGACCGAATGTGTTGAAGCTCATATCCGTTCCAATCCGGTCGCGTCGTTCTTACTTGTCCAGCGCGATGTCGGGCGCGTCTTCGGCCTTCATGCCGACGACATTATAGCCCGCGTCGACATGGTGAATCTCTCCGGTCACGCCCGAAGCGAGGTCCGACAGCAGGTAAAGGCCGGCACCGCCGACATCATCAATCGTCACGTTGCGACGCAGCGGCGAGTTCAACTCGTTCCACTTCATGATGTAGCGGAAATCGCCGATGCCGCTGGCGGCCAGCGTCTTGATCGGGCCGGCCGAGATCGCGTTGACGCGGATATTTTCCGGGCCCAGGTCCATCGCCAGATATTTGACGCTGGTTTCCAGCGCCGCCTTGGCCACGCCCATGACGTTGTAATGGGGGATAACCTTTTCCGCGCCATAATAGCTCAGCGTCAGCAGGCTGCCGCCTTCCTTCATCAGCTTGCGCGCGCGGGCCGCGACGGCGACGAAGCTGTAGACCGAGATGTTCATGGTCATCAGGAAATTGTCGAGGCTGGTATCGGCATAGAGGCCGCGCAGCTCATTCTTGTCGGAAAAGCCGATCGCATGGACGACGAAGTCCAGCTTGCCCCAGCGCGCCTCTATCTCGGCAAAAGCCTCATCCAGCTTCGCCATGTCGGACACGTCGCAGTCGATCAGGAAGTCCGAGCCGAGCTGTTCCGCCAGCGGCTTGACGCGCTTGGCCAGCGCCTCGCCCTGGTAGGAGAAGGCCAGTTCCGCGCCCTGCGCATGCAGCTGCTTCGAAATACCCCAAGCCAGCGACTTATCGTTCGCCAGGCCCATGATCAGCCCGCGCTTTCCCGCCATCAAGCCTGTCATATCGTCGTTCCGTTCCCTTTATCCTGCACGGTGCCGGCTGCTTCGTCTTCCGGAAATTCCGCCAGTGCCGCATTCAATTCGGCGCCAATTACCACGCCGAGCCCCACGAGAAAGAAAAAAATGAGGGTGATCATGACACCGGCCAGACTGCCATAGGTCCGGTCATAGCCGCCCAGCATCGACAATGTGACCGGCAATAGCAGAGTGACGGCATACCACCAGAGCGCGGTGGCGGCGGCGCCAGGCCATTTGGGAAAGCGCTTGTCACGGTAGAGCGACGGGGTCAGCGAGACATAGAGCGAGTGGAGCGCCACGCATAATATCGCCATCGGCACCAGCTTGGCCGAGGAAACCCAGGCGATCGCCTCATCCGCGAAGGGCAGCAGCCGGTGGAGCAGCTGGTCCACCGCCGTTATCATCACCTGCATCGAAAAGGCGAACATCACAGCTAGCACACTGACCAGGGTGATGCCCACCGACGCCAGCCGATACCGCCAGAAGGGCTTGGTGCTCTTCGTCCCATAGGCGCGGCGCAATATATCGCGGATCGTCTCGATCAGGCTGCCCACGGTCCAGAGCCCCACCAGACCACCGAACCAGAGCAGATTGCCGGAACGGGCCTGCAACACATCGCTGATCGGCTGGCGCACGACATCGGCAACGCCGCGCGGCACGGTGTAGAGAAAGGCGTTCACCGCCGACAGCCCGTCCGACGTGCGGCCAAAGACGCTGGCGACGGCGGCGGCGACGATGAAGAAGGGAAACAGCGTCATCAGCGAGAGATAGGCCAGGTTCCCCGCATGGATGAACCCGTCGCTATAGACGCCCACCATCACCCGCTTGGCGATCTCGAAGCTGCGCGATCCCGGCCGGACCCGATCGATCTGGCGATGGAATTTCTCCTGCGCCTGCGCCGCCATGTGGCGGCGCGACTCCGGACTATAGGGGGAAGGCAGCGGCACCCTCGCCGAACGTCCTAGACGCCCAGATGGGTCCGCACCGCGCGACCATCCTGCCAATCCTCGACCAGCTGGAGGATCACCGGATCATCGGCAGGCACGTCGATCAGCAAGGTCACAAGCTGGTCGCCGCGCTGGCCATCCTTGCCGGTAAAGCCCTTGCCGCGCAGGCGCAGCGTCTTGCCCGATGTGGTGCCGGCCGGCACGCCCAGCATCACCGGGCCATCGACGGTCGGCACCTTCACCTTGCCGCCCTTGACGGCCTCGTTGATGGTGATCGGCAAATCGAGCAGCACATTGTCGCCGTCGCGCTTGAAGAAGGGATGCGACTTCACCTCGATGGTGACGATCGCGTCGCCCGCACCGCCGGCGCCCGGCTGCCCCTTGCCGGTCAGACGCATCTGTGTGCCGGTTTCGACCCCGGCGGGCAGCTTCAGGTCGATCGTCTTGCCATCCTGCAGGGTGATGCGCTGCGGCGCCAGCGTCGCGGCGTCAACGAACTGCACCGCCAGCCGATAGGCGACATTGGCCCCCTTGGCCGGCGGCGCGCCGCGACCAAAGCCGCCAAAACCACCGCCGCCCCCGGCGCGACGGCCCGCACCGCCGAACAGGCCTTCGAAAATGTCACCGAAATCGGCGCCGCCCTCGTTGAACTCGAACCCGCCGGGACGGCCACGCCCGCCGCCACCGCCGCCAAAGCCAAAGGGGGCTGTCGGATTGCCATCGGCATCGATCTCGCCCCGGTCGAAACGGGCCCGCTTGTCCTTGTCCGACAACAGGTCATAGGCGTTGGTCACGGCCGAGAATTTCTCCGCCGCCTTGGGATTATCCTGATTCTTGTCGGGGTGATATTGCTTGGCCAGCTTGCGATAGGCGGACTTGATCTCCGCTTCGCTCGCGCTGCGCGCCACACCCAGAGTGGAATAGGGATCCGCCATCTATCATCCTGTTATGCTGAACCGGTATTTGCCGCATCACGGCCATATCGCCCCTATGTGGCCGAAGGCCGGGCATCGTTCAAGCTGCGGCGCATCCGTATCGACAGTGCGGTGCCGGGAATCTAAGGCAGGGGCATGACCGATCCCTTCGCCCTTTTCGACGAGTGGTATGCGCAGGCGCGCGAGACCGAACTCAATGACAGCAACGCCATGGCGCTGGCCACGGCCGATGCACAGGGCCGCCCGTCGGTCCGCATGGTGCTGCTCAAGGGCCATGGCCCCGACGGCTTCATCTTCTACACCAATTTCGAAGGGCGCAAGGCGGGCGACCTGCTCGCCAATCCGCATGCCGCCCTGCTGTTCCACTGGAAGTCGGTGCGCCGCCAGATCCGGATCGAGGGCAGCGTCGGCCCGGTCGACGACGCCACCGCCGACGCCTATTTCGCCACCCGCAGCCGCGACAGCCAGCTGGGCGCCTGGGCCTCCGACCAGTCCCGCCCGCTGCCCTCGCGCGCCGTCTTCATGGATCGCTATGAAGAGGTGCGCGCCCGGTTCGAGGGCGGCCCGGTGCCGCGCCCACCCCACTGGTCGGGCTTCCGCCTGACCCCGGAACGGATCGAGTTCTGGCAGGACCGCGAGCATCGCCTGCATGAACGGCGCGTCTTCACGCGCCAGGAAAATGCCTGGAACGAGGGGCTTCTCTACCCCTGAGCGAGCACCATGCCATTGTCCTGCCGTAAAACAGGGCGCGGAATATGGTGGCTCATTCGTCTATCCCCGCACAGTCCAAGCCTGCCCGATTGCGGGCTGGCCGGGCGCCTGTTAGGTGTCACCACCCAGCAGAACAGAATGAATGCGCGGGCGGACCGCTCGCTGGCTAGAGGAATATAATGCGAAATCGACTGACGGCCTACATCCTGACAGGCATGGTCCTGGGCGTGATCGTGGGCTTCGTGGCCAATCTCTGGGTCGGCGGGGATGAAGCGCTGGCCAAGGATGTGGCGGGCTACTTCCATCTTCTGGCCGACATCTTCCTTCATCTGATCAAGATGATCATCGCGCCTTTGGTCTTTTCCACGCTGGTCGCGGGCATCGCCCATATGGGCGACAGCGCGGCACTGGGGCGGATCGGCGGGCGCGCGCTCGCCTGGTTCATCATCGCCAGCCTCATTTCGCTGACCTTGGGCCTGATCTTCGTCAATTTCTTCGAGCCGGGTGCCGGCCTCAACCTCGTCCGGTCGGGCGCGGATGCAGGCGTCAACACCGAAGCGCTCAATTTCCGCGACTTCATCCTGCACGTCTTCCCGACGTCGATGATCGGCGCGATGGCGGACAATCAGATCCTGCAGATCGTCGTCTTCTCGCTGTTCGTCGGCGTGGCGCTGACCGCCATCGGCGAAAAGGGCAAGCCGATCATCACCGTGATCGAGGCGCTGGTCGAGCTGATGCTGCAGGTCACCGGCTATGTCATGCGGGTCGCGCCGCTCGCCGTGTTCGGCGCCCTCGCCTCGTCGGTGACGGTGCAGGGCTTGGGCGTGCTCAAGACCTATGGCGCGCTGGTCGGCGAATTCTACATCGCCCTCATCTGCCTGTGGGTGCTGCTGTTCGGCGCGGGTGCGATTTTCCTGGGTAAGCGAATGTTCAAGCTGATCCGCTATGTCCGCGAACCGATCCTGATCGCCTTCTCGACCGCCTCGTCGGAAGCCGCCTATCCTAAGATGTTGGAACAGCTCGACCGGTTCGGCGTGCCGCGCCGCATCTACAGCTTCGTGCTGCCGCTGGGCTACAGCTTCAACCTCGACGGCTCGATGATGTATGCGACCTTCGCGACCATCTTCATCGCCCAGGCCTATGGCATCGACCTGCCGATCGCGACCCAGATCACGATCCTGCTCGTCCTGATGGTCACCAGCAAGGGCATCGCCGCCGTGCCGCGCGCCTCGCTGGTCGTGGTCGCCGCCACGCTCGGCCAGTTCGACCTACCGGTCGAGGGCGTCGCCTTCATCCTGGCGGTCGATCATTTCATGGACATGGGCCGCACCGCCACCAACGTGCTGGGCAATGCCATCGCCACCTCGGTCATCACCAAGTGGGAAGGCATGCTAGAAGTGGAGGAGCCGGTCGACGTGCCCCATCCCAAGGCGCCGGCCCATACCCCGTCCCATGGCCGGGCGGGGCTGGAACTGGCCTCCGACATGGTCGACGAAGACCGCAAGGGCTAAAGCCCGCGCTTCAATATCAAAGAAAAAGCCCCGCCTGCATCATGCCGGCGGGGCTTTTTCTTACCAGAGGACGCCGCGCACCGGCGTGACGGGGTCTGGCGCCGGATCTCCGATCGACTGGAGCAGGTCGATCTCGATCGTCCGACACATCGCGGTCAGCGGCACGTCATGCACGCTGTCGGCAAAGGGATCGGTCAGATCATCGCCGATCCGCAGCACCGCCATGAACATCAGGCCCGCCACCGTCGAACCGAGCGGCGTGGCGAAACCCAGCGTCTCGACCAGCCCGATCGGCAGCAGGATGCAGAAGAGATGGGTGAACACGACCGGCAGCAGTCGATACTGGAAAGGCAGCGGCGTGTTCTTCAGCCGCTCCATCCCGCCCTGGGCATTGGCGATGTCGACCAGCACCTTTTCCATCTGCGTCTGCTGGATCGTATCGATCCAGCCTTCCCGCCGCGCCATGTCGATCCGCCGGCCCGTGCTGTCGAGCAGGCCATTGGCCGGATTGGCGCGCGCCAGCGCCTTGCCCTTGTCCTCCTCGCGCAGGAATTTGGTCACATCCTCGCCGATCGTCTGGCGCCGCAACTGGCAGCGCAGCGCATTCACATAGGCGATCTGGCGCTTCACGATCTCGCGCTTGAGGTCGCGGGCCTCCGGATCGGGCAGGAAATTGCGCGCCGAACGCGCCAGGCTGCGGGAAGCGTTGATCATCGCCCCCCACAAGGTGCGCCCTTCCCACCAGCGCTGGTAACTGCTGTTCGACCGGAAGCCCAGGAACAGGGCGAGGGCCGAACCGAAGATGGTGAGCGGCAGCGAGGGGGCCTTGAACGGCAATAGATAATAAGCGGCCGTGACCGCACAGTCCCACACGAACAGCGCGGTCAGCGGTTTCCACACTTCCGATGCGATCCGGCGCATGCTGGGGACGGCATCAACGATCATGCAAGACTCCTTCTGGTGAACCGGCCCAACGCCCGAGCATGCGCCTATGCTCCGTCGATGCCCTAACGAAACGAAATATTGCCGGCCGCGCAACCCGCTTCCGCATGGCTCGTTGGTCGGGAGGAAGAGGAGAGGCCATGAGTGATCCGGGCACAGAGGAACAGGCGAGCCGGCGCGCGGCCTTCTCGCTGCAGTGGCAGATGCTGGCCGGCTTCCTGATCGGCCTCACCGCCGGGCTGATCGCCTATGCCGTAACCCCCGGCGCACCCTGGATCGATGCGGTCACCCGCTATCTCACCGGCCCGATCGGCCAGGTCTTCCTGCGCCTGCTGTTCATGCTGGTGATCCCGCTGCTGGTTTCCGCGCTGATCGTCGGCATCGCCGAAATGGGCGAGATGCGCTCGCTGCGCCGAGTAGGCCTGCGCACCCTCCTCTATACGCTGATCGTGTCCGGTATCGCCGTCGTCATCAGCCTGGCGCTGGTCAACCTGCTGCAACCGGGCAGCGGTGTCGATCCGGCGCAGGCGCGCGCACTGCTGGCCGATGCAGGCCAGGGGGCCAAGGCGATCCTCGACCGCGGCGCCGACACGCCGACCGGCATGCAGGCGCTGATCGCGATCGTCCCCGACAATGTGATCGCGGCGATGGCCGACAATGACATATTGGCGGTGATGGTCTTCGCCCTCTTCTTCGGCATCGGGCTGGTGCTGGTGCAGACGAAGGAAACGAAGCTGCTGCTCGACGCGATGGAGGGGCTGTTCGCGGTGACGATGCGCCTCATCTCGATCGTCATCCGCCTGGCGCCGATCGCCATCGCCTGCTTCATGTTCAACCTCGCCGCCCAGTTCGGCTGGGACTTGCTGCTGCGCTTGTCCGCCTATGTTGGGGTCGTGCTGCTCGCGCTCGCGATCCAGATGTTCGGCATCTATTCGCTGCTGATCGCCTTGCTGGCGCGCCGGTCGCCGCTGCGCTTCTTCGCCGCCGTGCAGGAAGCGAGCGTCATGGCCTTCGCCACCGCCTCCTCCAACGCCACCCTGCCAACCGCCATCCGCGTTGCGGAGGAGAAGCTGCACCTGCCGCGTCGCATCGCCCGCTTCGTCCTCACCATCGGCGCCACCGCCAACCAGAATGGCACGGCGATGTTCGAGGGGATCACCGTCCTGTTCCTCGCCCAATTCTTCCATGTCGACCTCAGCCTTGGCCAGCAGCTGATGGTGATGCTGGTCTGCATATTGGGCGGGGTCGGCACGGCAGGCGTGCCCGCCGGGTCGCTGCCGGTGGTGGCGATGATCCTGGCGATGGTCGGCATCCCGCCCGAGGGGATCGGACTGGTGCTGGGCGTCGACCGGCTGCTCGACATGTGCCGCACCGCGCTCAACGTCACCGGCGACCTGGTGGCCGCGACGGTGATATCGGCGCGCGAGGAAATCAGCGCTGCGCCTTCGCCGCCAGCGCCCACCAGATGAGCGTGTCGGCGAACCCGGCAAAGCCACGGTCCAGCGCCGCGCCGCCGTCACCGTGAGGCTCGGCATTTTCATCCAGCGTCTGCCCGATCTGGCCGACGCTCAGCCGCTCGGGCATTACCGCCATGCCCATGGCGGACAGCGTCACCGTCCAGTCGGCATGGCTGTTGACCCCGGCGAAGCGGCCCATCGAGTAACTGGCGATCGCGGCGGGGCGGCGGTCGAACTCCTTGAGATAATGGTCGACCAGATTCTTGAGCCCCGGCTGCATGCCGCGATTATATTCGCCCGCGACGAAGACGAAGGCATCGGCGGCGGACAGGCGTTCGGCAAGCTGCGCCATGGCGGCGGGCGCCTCGCCGGCGGGATAGTCGCTATAGCGCAGGTCGAGCATCGGCAGGCCCACGGCCTTGGCATCGACCAGTTCCGCCCTGTGGCCCAGTCCCTCAAAGCTGCGGATCAGATAATCCGCCAGCCGTATACCAAGCCGGCCGCGTCGATAGGAGCCGTAGAGGACGAGGATGTCGAGTGCCATGCGGAGCCTCCTGTCTGGATGTCGACAGACTTGTCGCATCCTGTCCCGATCGGGTCCAGCCGGCCTTGCAATCTTTCAATATCTCACGATACGAAATTGCATTTCACATGACGGAACGCCATCATCGCATCAATGACCGACATGGGAGGATGCGGATGAAGAGGATGGCGCTGCTGGCCTGCATGGGCCTGCTGATGGCCAATGGCGATGTCGAGCCGGGCAAGCCGATCAGCCCCCGCTTTGCCGGCGATCCCTCGCCGCACTGGTTCGACGATCGCTGGTATCTCTATGCCACCGACGACGCCTCCAATTCCGGCCGCTACTGGGACAGCACAAGCTGGCGCCTCTACAGCTCGGTCGACATGAAAAGCTGGCAGGATGACGGCGCCTTTCTCGACGTCACCACCTTCACATGGGCACGCCCCGATGCAAAGGCCTGGGCCCCCGAAGTCGCCCGGCGCAACGGGCACTATTATTTCTACGCGCCGATCGGTGGTGACCGGATCGGCGTTGCCGTGGCCGACCAGCCCCAGGGCCCCTATCGCGACGCGCGCGGCGACGCGTTGATCGACAAGGCGCGCGACGCCAATGCCGGTGCCGAACCGATCGACCCCGCCGTCTTCATCGACAGTGACGGACAGGCCTATCTCTATTTCGGCACCCGCGTGCCCAAGGTTGTGCGGCTGAAGCCCGACATGATCCATGTCGACGGCCCGATCATGGATGTCGTCGTCACCGGACTACCGGCCAGCGATCCGAAGAAGAAATATGGCGAGGCACCCTATCTCCACGCCCACAAGGGCCGCTATTATTTCAGCTTCTCGACCGGCTGGCCCGGCCAGATCATCTATGGCACCGCCGCCTCGCCGCTCGGCCCCTTCGCCTATGGCGGGGTGATCCTCGACTATCTGCCGATCTCGACCAATCATCAGGCGATCGTCGAGCGGGGCGGCAATAGCTGGCTCTTCTATCATGACAAGCTGTTGCCGGGTGGCGGCGATCACCGGCGCTCGATCACCATCGCACCGCTGACCTATGCCAAGGACGGGGCCATCCAGCCGGTCCAGCGCCACGTCCCGGAATGAGGAAAGGCCGGACGTTTCCGCCCGGCCTTCTCATCTCTCAGCGCAGCTTGGCGATCGACAACCCGTCCTGCTTGGCGCGGGTCTTGACCGATTCCTCGCTGCGGGTCAGCGCCTTGGCGATCGCCTTCAGCGCCATGCCCTTCTTGGCGAGCGTGTGCAGCTTCTGGACCTCATCCTGGGTCCAGGGCTGCTTGTGCCGCTCGAAGCGTTCGCCGGCCATGCCCCTTAATCCGCGAAGGGATCGCGGACGAGGATGGTGTCGTCGCGTTCCGGGCTGGTCGACACGAGCGTGACCGGGCAGCCGATCAGTTCCTCGATACGGCGGATATATTTGATCGCCTGTGCCGGAAGCTCCGCCCAGCTGCGCGCGCCCGCGGTGGTTTCGCTCCAGCCGGCAATGCTTTCGTAGATCGGCTCGGCCTTGGCCTGGTCCTGCGCATGGGCGGGCAGATAGTCGAAGCTCTGGTCGCCAATCTTATAGCCGACGCAGATCTTCAGTTCCTCAAAGCCATCGAGCACGTCCAGCTTGGTCAGCGCAATGCCGGTCACGCCCGAAACCGCGACCGACTGGCGCACCAGCACCGCATCGAACCAGCCGCAGCGGCGCTTGCGGCCGGTAACGGTGCCGAACTCATGGCCCCGCTCGCCCAGACGCTGGCCGACGTCATTTTCCTGCTCGGTCGGGAACGGGCCCGAGCCGACGCGGGTGGTATAGGCCTTGACGATACCCAGCACGAAGCCGGCGCCATTGGGGCCAAGGCCGGTTCCGCTCGCCGCCGTGCCCGCCACCGTGTTGGACGAGGTGACGAAGGGATAGGTGCCATGGTCGATATCGAGCAGCGTGCCCTGCGCGCCTTCGAACAGGATGCGCTTGCCTTCCGACTTCGCCTTGTTGAGCGTCAGCCAGACGGGCTTCACGAAGGGCAGGATGAAGGCGGCGATCTCGGTCAGGTCGGCCATCAGCTGGGCGCGATCGATCGGCGCTTCACCGAAACCAGCGCGCAGCGCGTCATGATGCGCGGTCAGGCGGTCGATCTGCAGGTCGAGATCGTCGAGATGGGCGAGGTCGCAGACGCGGATGGCGCGGCGGCCGACCTTGTCCTCATAAGCCGGGCCGATGCCGCGACGGGTGGTGCCGATCTTGCCGGCGCCCGACGCGTCCTCGCGCAGGCCATCGAGGTCGCGGTGGAAGGGCAGGATCAACGGGCAGGTCTCGGCGATCTGCAAATTTTCCGGCGTGATCTCCACGCCCTGGCCCTTGAGCTTCGCGACCTCGTCACGGAAATGCCAGGGGTCCAGCACCACGCCATTGCCGATCACCGACAGCGTGCCGCGCACGATGCCCGAGGGGAGCAGAGAGAGCTTGTAGACCTTCTCGCCGACGACCAGCGTGTGGCCGGCATTATGGCCGCCCTGGAAACGGGCGACGACATCGGCGCGCTCCGACAGCCAGTCGACGATCTTGCCCTTGCCTTCGTCACCCCACTGGGCGCCGATCACGGTAACATTTGCCATGGATACACTCCTCCGCCCGCCGCGCGGACCGGCCATGCCCTTCGACGGGACTCGGCATGCCGGTGGAATAGGATGGGCGGGGTACGCCCTGTGCGGGGCGCGCGTTAGCCGGGCATGGCCGATGCGTCAAGGTTGGAGGCACATTACACTTTGATACCAGGTGCCGACTTTACGGCAAGATGCGCCCTCGCGATCATGGCGGCGCAGGGGCAGCGAAGGAAGATACATATGCGCAGACGGCTGATTCCCATCCTGATTCTCTCCCTGCTCGCCGGCACGCCGCTTGCCGCCCAGGGCCAGACGGCCGCCGCCGCGCCGCAGGCCATGACCTATGGCCATGATCCATTGCAGGCGATCGACTTCTGGCCGGGCAAGGGCACGAAGGCACCGCTGGTCATATTCGTCCATGGCGGCGGCTGGAAGCGCGGCAGCAAGGACAATGCCACCGGCGCGGCCAAGGCGCCCCATTATACCGGCCTTGGCTATGCCTTTGCCTCGATCAATTACCGGCTGGTGCCCGATGCCACGGTCGAGAGCCAAGTGCAGGATGTCGCCGATGCGATCGCCCATCTGCGCAGCCGGGCGGTAACGCTGGGGGTCGATCCCAACCGCATCATCCTGATGGGCCACAGCGCCGGCGCGCATCTGGTGGCGCTGGTCGGCACCGACATGCGCTATTTCGCCAAGGCCGGGCTGAAGCCCGATGCCGTGCGTGGCATCATCGCGCTGGATGGCGCCGCCTATGATGTACCGACCCAGATGGCGCAGGGCGGCCGATTCATGGCGAAAACCTATGAACAGGCGTTCGGCACCGATCCGGCGCGGCAGAAGGCGCTATCGCCCACCTTGCAGGCGGCAAAGCCCAATGCCCCCGATTTCCTGCTGCTGCATGTCGATCGGGTCGACGGCACCGCCCAGTCCAATGCGCTCGCCGCCGCGCTGCGCAAGGCCGGCACGCCAGTGGAGATTCATGCCCTACCCGGACGCGGCCTGCGCGGCCATATGCAGATCAACCGCGAGATGGGCGACGCCGACTATGCCGGCACCGGCATTGTTGATGCCTGGCTGCGTCGCCTGTTCGGTCAGTAGGCGCGGGGCTCGCCGCCATCCAGCCAGTGCGAACAGCGCTGGGCCGCGCCATCTTCGCCGTCAGCCAGGGCCGCAACCGTGTGCCAGCCTTCGGCCCGCAACGCAGCCGCGCGCACGACATCATGGCCGACCGGCAGGAACAGGCGCCTGGGCCGCTCGTCGCCAAAGCCCGCGTCGATCAGCGGATCGGGATAGAGCGAAAAGCCCATGGCGGGCTCATCCGTTTCGCCAGCACGAGCAATGGCATAGCTGCCGCCACGGCCGATCTCACCGATGAAGCCCTCGGCAAAGATGGAGAAGCCGAACCAGTTCTGGAATTCGAAACCGTGCCGTTCGGTCGGGTCGAGGGTCAGGGTGATGTCCCAGCCGATCGGCTTGGCGATCGCGCGCAGGCCCGCGATGCGGCTGTCTATGGCGCCACCCAGGCTGGCGCTGAACGACTCCAGCCGTTCCATCGCGGCGTGGAACGGGCCAGTCGCCTCGATCAGCGGCAGATAGGCGGCGGCGGCCGGGCTGATCGCCACCAG
Organism: Sphingobium sp. VMM; assembly: GCF_056790315.1. Taxonomy (NCBI): domain Bacteria; kingdom Pseudomonadati; phylum Pseudomonadota; class Alphaproteobacteria; order Sphingomonadales; family Sphingobiaceae; genus Sphingobium; species Sphingobium sp. VMM. Next base: position 33,606 of record NZ_JBXGSI010000014.1, on the reverse strand, counting down.
CGCGCCGGCATCCTTGGCGTCCAGTTCGGCGCGCACGGCTTCCAGTTCCTCTGCCCCCAGCGGCAACGGACCAGCAGCCAGCGCGTCGATCAGGTCGGGCAAGGTGAAATCGATGGTGATGCCGGTGACGCCGGCGGCAGTCAGCGCCTCGATCGCGATGTTGACGATCTCGACCGCGGCGGCGGCGCTGTCGCTGCCGATCAGTTCGGCGCCCAGCTGCATCTTCTCGCGCTCGGGGCGCAGCTGGCTCGCCTTCTGGCGGATCACCGGCCCGGCATAGGACAGGCGCAACGGACGCGGCGCGCTGCGCAGGCGGGTGGCGGCGATGCGACCGACCTGCGCGGTCATGTCGGGGCGGAAGGCCAAAGTGCGCTGCGACACCGGGTCGACGGCACGGACCAGATCCTGCGCGCGCATCGACTTGAGCCGCTGGGTCAGTGTGTCCTCGAACTCCGCCAGCGGCGGCATGACCCGCTCATAGCCATGGGTCGCGACCGTATCGAGCACGCGGCGCGCCAGGCGCGCGGAAGCTTCGGCCTGCGGCGGCAGGCGATCGGAAAGTCCTTCAGGAAGAAGGCCGGGCGGGATCATGGTCATGGGACAGGCCCTTTAGCGGAATTTTGGGGTTAGGCCATCCCCTACCCCCGTTCGGTTCGAGCTTGTCGAGAACTGTTCTCGACGACGCTTCTCGACAAGCTCGAAGCCTGTCCTGAGCGCCTGCCTTGCAGGCAGTCGAAGGGCTGCTCGAACCGAACGGCAGATATTTAGGTCAGCTTAGGCGAAGCGCAGCAGCTTCACCTGCTTCACGCCGGCGAGGTTGCAGATCGCCCAGCGCAGCGGTTCGGTGACGGTGCCGTCGACCGACAGCAGCAGCACGGCTTCGCCGCCCTGATTGCGACGACCCAGATGGAAGGTGCCGATATTGACGTCCGACTCGCCCAGCTTCGAGCCCAGGCGGCCGATGAAGCCCGGCGCGTCCTGGTTGACGATGTAGAGCATGTGGCCGTCGAGATCGGCTTCGACCTTGATGCCGAACAGCTCGACCAGGCGCGGCTGGGCGTGGCCGAACAGCGTGCCGGCAACCGACTTGTCGCCCGCTTCGGTCGAAACGGTGACGCGCACCAGCGTCTGATAGTCGCCCTCGCGGTCATGGCGCACTTCACGCACGTCCAGGCCACGCTCCTTCGCCAGGAAGGGCGCGTTGACCATGTTCACCGTGTCCGAATAGACGCGCATCAGGCCGGCCAGCACCGCGGCGGTGATCGGCTTCTGGTTCAGCTCGGCGGCATGGCCCTCGACCTCGACCGCGACGCCGGTGATGGCATCGCCTTCCAGCTGGCCGATCAGGCTGCCCAGCTTTTCCGCCAGCGCCATATAGGGCTTGAGCTTGGGCGCTTCCTCGGCCGACAGGCTCGGCACATTCAGCGCATTGGTGATGCCGCCGTCGAGCAGATAGTCGCTGAGCTGTTCGGCCACCTGCAGCGCGACATTGACCTGCGCTTCGTCGGTCGATGCGCCCAGATGCGGGGTGCAGATGAAGTTGGGCGTGCCGAACAGCGGCGATTCCTTGGCCGGTTCGGTCTGGAACACGTCGAGCGCGGCACCCGCGACATGGCCCGAATCCAGCGCGTCCTTCAGCGCCGCTTCGTCGATCAGGCCGCCACGGGCGCAGTTGACGATGCGCACGCCCTTCTTGGTCTTGGCCAAATTTTCCTTCGACAGGATGTTGCGGGTCTGGTCGGTCAGCGGCGTGTGCAGCGTGATGAAGTCGGCCTTGGCCAGCAGCGTGTCGAGATCGGCCTTTTCCACGCCCATTTCCACGGCGCGCTCGGGCGTCAGGAACGGATCGAAGGCGACGACCTTCATCTTGAGGCCGAGCGCTCGGGCAGCGACGATCGAACCGATATTGCCGGCGCCGATCAGGCCCAGCGTCTTGCCGGTCACTTCCACGCCCATGAAGCCGTTCTTGGGCCACAGGCCCTGCTGGGTCTGGGCATTGGCTTCGGGGATCTGGCGGGCCAGCGCGAACATCAGCGCGATGGCATGTTCGGCGGTGGTGATCGAGTTGCCGAATGGCGTGTTCATCACGATCACGCCCTGGGCCGATGCAGCCGGGATATCGACATTGTCGACGCCGATGCCGGCGCGACCGATGACCTTGAGGTTGGTCGCGGCGTCGAGGATCGCCTTGGTAACCTTGGTCGAGCTGCGGATGGCGAGGCCATCATAGGCGCCGATCATCGCGGCCAGTTCTTCCGGCGTCTGGCCGGTGATGACGTCGACCTCGACACCACGCTCGCGGAAGATCGCGGCGGCGCGGGGGTCCATCTTGTCGGAAATGAGAACCTTGGGCATGGCGAATTGCCTTTCTTGCAATTCGTCATCCTGACGAAGGTCAGGATCTCAGGCGGCTAGGCTGAACCTAGAGGCCCGAGATCCCAGCCTTCGCTGGGATGACGGGAATATGGGGAGAGTTGGTTAAGCAGCCTTGGTCTGGGCATAGGCCCAGTCGAGCCACGGGCCGAGCGCCTCGATATCGGCGGTCTCGACGGTCGCGCCGCACCAGATGCGCAGGCCGGCCGGGGCGTCGCGATAGCCCGCCACGTCATAGGCGGCGCCTTCCTTTTCGAGCAGGCCAGCGAAGGCCTTGATGAAGGCTTCGTCGGCGCCCTCGACGGTCAGGCAAACGCTGGTGGTCGAGCGCGAGGCTTCGTCGACGGCGAGATGGCCGAGCCAGTCGCGTTCGGCGACGATCTTGCCCAGCGCCGCCGCATTGGCGTTGCTGCGCGCGATCAGGCCCTGGAGGCCGCCCAGCGACTTGCCCCATTCGAGCGCGAAGATCGCGTCCTCGACAGCCAGCATCGACGGGGTGTTGATGGTTTCGCCCTTGAACACGCCTTCGGCGAGCTTGCCCTTCGCCATCAGGCGGAACACCTTGGGCAGCGGCCAAGCGGGCGTGTGGTTTTCCAGGCGCTCGACGGCGCGGGGGCCCAGGATCAGCACGCCATGGCCGCCCTCGCCGCCCAGCACCTTCTGCCAGGAGAAGGTGGCGACGTCGATCTTGGTCCAGTCGATCTCATAGGCGAAGACCGCGCTGGTGGCGTCGGCGAAGGTCAGGCCTTCACGATCGGCCGGGATCCAGTCGGCGTTCGGCACGCGCACGCCCGATGTGGTGCCGTTCCAGGTGAAGAGCACATCGTTCGAGAAGTCGACGGTGGAAAGGTCGGGCAACTGGCCATAGTCGGCGCGGATCACGGTGGGATCGAGCTTCAGCTGCTTGGCGGCGTCCGTCACCCAGCCTTCGCCGAAGCTTTCCCAGGCCAGCGTCGTCACCGGGCGGGCGCCCAGCATCGTCCACATCGCCATTTCGAAGGCGCCGGTGTCGCTACCCGGCACGATGCCGATGCGGTGGGTGTCGGGCAGGTTCAGCAGCTCGCGCATCAGGTCGATGCTGTAGGCGAGGCGGGTCTTGCCGATCTTGGCGCGGTGCGAACGGCCGAGCGACTCGGTAGCCAACTTGGCGGCATCCCAGCCCGGAGGCTTGGCGCAGGGACCGGAAGAGAAAAAGGGGCGAGCCGGACGGGTTGCGGGCTTTGCGGCAGGCGCAATGGTGGCGTCAACGGCAGTCAGATCAGTCATGTAATGCGTCTCCTTACAGAGAGCACGCGCGGCGTTGGGACCGCGTGGCCCGTCGGCCGCCCTAAAGATTTCGGAAAAAGAGTCAAGCCGCAGCAAAATGCGACGAAATGACAGCGCCGTTAACCCATCAGCCCGGAAAGCCGTGGTAAATGCGGGATTGATGGTAGAGCGGGCGACGAAAAATTCGGTATGGCGCAGCGCGGCCCTGGCCGCGACGATGGCGAGCATGCTGGCCGCCTGCAGCGGCGACCTGGTGCCCAAGGGTCGAGTCGCGCGTGCATCCAAGCCGGTGAAGAGCGCGCGCCCGACCACCCCGCCCGCGCCGCCGCCGCTCGAAACCCGGCAATGTTTCGCCAAGCTGCAATCCCAGTCGGTCGCCTTCACCCCCCTGCCCGATCAGAATTTCGGCGGCGGATGCAGTGCGATCGGCAGCGTCAAACTGCTCGACATCGGCGTGCCGACCTCGGGCCTGGGGGCCATGACCTGCAACCTTGCCGCCAATTTCGCCGCCTGGTCGCGCTATGCCGTGCAGCCTGCCGCCCGGCTGATCCTGGGCGCGGAGATCGAGAAGATCGAGACATTCGGCACCTATAATTGCCGGCCGATCGCGGGCAGCGGCAAGCTTAGCGAACATGCCCACAGCAATGCGATCGACGTGTCCGCCTTCGTCCTGAGCGACGGGCGGCGGATCAGCGTCGAGAAGGACTGGAATGGTGACAAGCGCACCCGCCAGTTCCTGGAAGTGGTCCATGCCAGCGCCTGCAAGCGGTTCAACACGGTGCTGTCGCCTGACTATAACGCCGCCCATCATGACCATTTCCATTTCGACATGGGCGGCCGCGGCGGCTTTTGCCGTTAAGCGGTAATCACAAACGCGGCGGCTTCTGCCGTTAAGCGGAAATAGCCAACTTGGCGGATTTTGCCGCTGAACGGTCTTGGCATTGTCACCTGCCGCGCCTAGCTTGTTGGGAATGACCAAGAAAGAAATCGAAGAACGCAAATTCCGCCCCGCACGCCAGGAAGCGGACGACGCCAAGAAGGCGATCGAAACCCCCCAGACCAGCAGCGCCGCCTACAAGCTCGCCTTCCAGGACAATGAGTTCCTGCTGCGCGAGGATCTGCGGCCGGTGCGCTTCCAGCTTGAATTGCTGAAGCCCCAGCTGCTGATGGACGAGGCGCGGATCGAATCCACCTTCGTCTTCTACGGCTCCGCCCGCATTCCCGAACCCGACCAGGTCCAGGCGCGGATCGACGCGGCCACCACGCCCGAACAGAAGAAGATTGCCGAAAATCTGGGCAAGAAGGCCCGCTATTATGAGGAAGCGCGCGAGCTGGCGCGGATCGCGGCGCAATATCCGGTGAATGCCGCCGGCTGCCGCCACTTCGTCGTCTGCTCGGGCGGCGGCCCCTCGATCATGGAAGCGGCCAATCGCGGCGCGGTCGATGTCGGCCAGACCACGATCGGCATGAACATCGTGCTGCCGCATGAACAGGCGCCCAATCTGTTCGTCACGCCGGAACTGAGCTTCCAGTTCCATTATTTCGCGCTGCGCAAGATGCATTTCCTGCTGCGCGCCCGCGCGCTCGCGGTCTTCCCCGGCGGCTTCGGCACGTTCGACGAGATGTTCGAGCTGCTGACCCTCATTCAGACCGGCAAGATGAAGCCGATCCCGATCCTGCTGTTCGGCAAGGATTTCTGGAACAAGGTCGTCGATTTCGAGGCGCTGGCCGACGAGGGTGTGATTTCGCACAATGACCTCAACCTGCTGACCTGGGTCGAGACGGCCGAGGATGCCTGGGCCGCGGTGCAGGACTTCTATCACGACAGCGAAGCGCCCGGCTGCGGCTGATGCGGCCGATCCATGGGGCCTTTGCGCCCTTGCCCTAATCCCCGGCGGGGATTAGGGCCCGGCTATGCGCGCGGACCTGGCCCATGTCGACACCTGGATCTTCGATCTGGACAATACGCTCTATCCGGCGAAGGCGGACCTGTTCGCGCTGATCGACGTGAAGATGGGCGAATATATCCAGGGCCTGCTGGGCTGCGACCCGGCCGAGGCGCGGATCGTCCAGAAACGCTATTTCATGGAGCATGGCACGACCCTGTCGGGACTGATGCACCATCATGGCATCGAGCCGCGCGAATTTCTCGACTATGTCCATGACATCTCGATGGAGCGGCTGGCGGTCGATGCCGACCTCAACGCCCATATCGCCGCCCTGCCTGGCCGCCGCCTGATCTTCACCAATGGTGATGCCACCTATGCGGGCCGCGTGCTCGACCGGCTGGGCCTCGCCGGCGCGTTCGAGCTGATCCACGACATCCACGCCTGCCGCTATGTGCCCAAGCCCGATCCGTCGGGCTATGCCGAACTGTGCAGCGTCCACGCCATCGACCCGACCCGCGCCGCCTTTTTCGAGGACATGGCGCGCAATCTGAAGCCTGCCAAGGCAATCGGCATGACCACCATCTGGGTCAATAACGGGTCGGAAGCGGGCAATCACGACCATCATCCCGATTTCATCGATTATGAAACCGACCATCTGACGCCGTTCCTGGCGGATATTTTTGGGGAAAGACCATGAGCCAAGACCTGATCGCGATCATCGACGCCGCCTGGGAGGACCGGGCCAATATCAACCTGTCGACCCAGGGCGACGTCCGCCAGGCGGTCGACAAGGCGCTGGCCCTGCTCGACAAGGGCGAACTGCGCGTCGCAGAACCGACGCAAGCCGGCTGGCAGGTCAATCAGTGGGCGAAGAAGGCCGTGCTGCTTTCCTTCCGCCTCAACGACAATGTCATGATCGACAATGGTCCGGGTGCCGGCCACTGGTGGGACAAGGTGCCCAGCAAGTTCGCCGGCTGGGACGAGGCCGCCTTCCGCGCCGCCGGATTCCGCGCCGTGCCGGGCAGCTTCGCCCGCGCCGGCAGCCATATCGCCAAGAATGTCATCCTGATGCCCAGCTTCGTCAACATCGGCGCCTTCGTCGATGAAGGCACGATGGTCGACACCTGGGTAACGGTCGGCAGCTGCGCCCAGATCGGCAAGAATGTCCATCTGTCGGGCGGCGTCGGCATTGGCGGCGTGCTGGAACCGCTGCAGGCTGATCCGGTCATCATCGAGGATGACTGCTTCATCGGCGCCCGGTCGGAAGTGGTCGAAGGCGTGCGCATCGGTAAGGGGTCTGTGCTGTCCATGGGCGTGTTCATCGGCCAGTCGACCAAGATCATCGACCGCGCCACCGGCGAAGTCTTCATGGGCGAAGTGCCGCCTTATTCGGTCGTCGTCCCCGGCTCGTTGCCCGGCAAGCCGCTGCCCGACGGCACGCCCGGCCCCAGCCTCTATTGCGCTGTGATCGTCAAGCGCGTCGATGCGCAGACCCGGTCGAAGACCGGCATCAACGAACTGCTGCGCGACTAATCAAGCGAGGGGGCGGTCCGCCGCCCCTTCACCCCTTGAGCGCGAGCGGCAGGCCCGCCGCAACAAACACAACTTGATCCGCCACCGCCGCGACCCGCTGGTTCAACGTGCCGGCCAGATCGCGAAAGCGCCGCGCCAGCGCATTGTCGGGCACGATACCCAGCCCCACTTCATTGGCGACTAGGATGATCGCCCCGTCATGGGCCAGGATCGCGGCACAGAGCGCGTCGGCCGCCGCCTCCTCATCCCGATCCGCCAGCAGCAGGTTGCTGGCCCACAAGGTCAGGCAGTCGACCAGCACGGTCTTGCCCCGCGCCGCCGCGATCGCGCCCGGCAGGTCGATCGGCGCCTCCACTGTTTCCCATTCCGGCCCGCGATCGGCCCGGTGCCGGGCGATCCGGTCGGCCATTTCCGCGTCCCAAATCTCGGCCGTGGCGATGAAGACGTGCGCGCCGGGCAGCGCTTCCGCCGCTGCCTGGGCATGGCGGCTCTTGCCCGATCGCGCGCCGCCCAGCACTAGCAGGCTGCTTGTCATATCATGTCTCCAGCAAACAGCGCCTGCAACCCGGCCACCAGCCAGAGCAGCAGGCAGGCCTGAACATAGATGGCCAGCGCCCAGCGTAGGTCGAGCGGATCGGCCTCGCTTCGCCCGCTGCCGATCCAGGGCTTGTCATGGCGCACGCCATCATAGCGGATCGGCCCGGCCAGCCGCAGGTCGAGCGCGCCCGCTATCGCTGCTTCGGGCCAGCCGGCATTGGGCGAGGCATGATTGCGCGCGTCGCGCCACATCACCCGCCAGCCGCCCCCCCCGGCCAGACAGAGCAGGCAGCCGGCCAGCCGCGCCGGGATCAGGTTCATCAGGTCATCGGTGCGCGCCGCCGCCCAGCCGAACGGCCCCCAGGGGGCTTCGCGATGGCCGATCATGCTGTCGGCCGTGTTCACCGCCTTATAGGCCCAGACGCCCGGCAGCCCCAGCAGCAGCAGCCAGAAGAAGGGCGCGACGACACCGTCGCAGAAGCTTTCCGCCAGGCTCTCGATCGCGGCGCGGGTCACGCCGCTTTCATCGAGCGATTGCGTATCGCGGCCGACAATCATGCCAACCGCCTCCCGCGCCGCCGACAGATCATCGGCCGCCAGCGCGCGATGGACCGCGCGGACATGGCTATAGAGGCTGCGCAGCGCCAGCGCCGGATAGGCCAGCAGGCCGATCAGCATCCAGCTCCACGGCTGCGGCAACCAGAGGCGGAGCAGATATTGGACCAGCCATCCGCCACCGCCCGCCACCGACAGCAAATGCAACACCGTCGCCATTCCGCCCATTTTCCGGGCGAGAGCGCTACGCGCCGGATCATTCCAGCGCGCGGCACAATGATCGATGAGCCGCGCAAAGCCGCCGACCGGATGGCCGACCCGGCGATAGAGCGCCGCCGGCCAGCCGACCACCGCATCCAGCGCGAGCGCCAGCAACGCAACCGGATCAGCCATGGCGCAGCGCCCGTTCCAGTCGGGCCAGGCCCATCGCGTCTGCCGGCAGGCCGATGCGCAGCCAGTGCGGCTGGGCCTCGAACGGCCGGGTCAGGATCGCCTGCCCTGCCAGCCGCTCGAACAGGGCCATGGCATGGGGCGTTTCGATCAGGCGAAAGAGCGGGCTTTGGCCGATCGGCTGATAACCGCAGCGCAACAGCAGCGCGTCGAGCGCCTGCGCCTCCCGCTGGAGCTGGTCGCGCATCGCTTCTATCCAAGCTCTATCGCGATAGGCGGCCGTGCCGATGGCAATGGCGGCGGCCGACACCGGCCAGGCACCCAGCCTGTCCCGCACCCGCGCAATGATTGCACGCGGCGCCACCAGAAAGCCGAGCCGCAGGCCGGCCAGACCGAAAAACTTGCCGAAGGATCGCAACAGCATGAGGCGGCGATCGTCGGCCACGAAGGGCGCCAGGCTGATGCCCGGATGGCCATCGGCAAAGGCCTCATCCACCACCAGCCAGCCATCCGGCCCGCGTCGGTCGAGCAGGGCGAGCAGATCGGCCACGCCATGGATGCGCCCGTCGGGATTATTGGGATTGGCAAGGATCAGCGTCTGCCCGTCGGCCTCGTCCAGACGGTCGAGATCGACCGGCGCGGCGCCGGACACCATCGCGCCATGGGTGCGATAGGCCGGGCTGGCATGGCGGACCGAACCGTCAAGCAATGCGCCAACGAGGCGCAGGCCAACCTCCGTCCCCGGCAGTGCGCAGACATGATCGGCCGCGACGCCAAAATGGTCGGCCGCCGCCTGTTCGAGCGCGCGCAGCCCCTGCTCGTCGGGCAAGGCGCGCCAGTCGATCGCCTGCTCGGCAGCGCCGGGCCAGGCATGGGGATTGATGCCTGTGGATAAGTCGAGCCAGCTTGCGGGCGCGCCGCCAAAATGCGCGCTCGCCGCCGCGACACCACCGCCATGCCATGTCCAGCGCGTCGTCATGTAGTGCCGCCCGCGATCAGAACGACGAAAAGCAGCCCGCTTTCAACCAGTTCGATACCCGCGCCATGGCCATCGCCGGAAATGCCACCCAGCCTGCGCTTCAGCCAAAGCCCCCAAAGTAGCATCAGCAGCGGCGCTGCGAGCAGGGCCGGCAGCCACCAGGATACGATTATCAACAGACTTATCCACAGGGCGATGTGGATCGTTTTGACGGCATCGGCAAAACGCGCACCCAGCCCGGCATGCAGGGGCGGCAGCTTGCGCGCCCACAGCAGCGGCCCGATCCGCGCGGCAAAGGGAATGAGCAGCAGCGGCAGCATCATGCCCCGTTCGACCAGCGCATGGAGCAGCAGCAGCTTGGCGATCAGTTGCAGGCCGATCGCCACCACGCCGAAACTGCCGACATGCGGGTCGGCCAGCACCGCCAGCAGCCGGTCGCGCCCCTTATGTACCGCGCCGCAGGCGTCGGCGATGTCACCCAAGCCGTCGAGATGCAGCGCCCCGGTCACGCCGACCCAGCAGAGCAGCCCGGCCAGCGCCCCGATCCAGGGATCGATACGAACAGCAAGATTGACAGCGAACATGACAGATAGACCGACAATCGCGCCAACGGCCGGAAACCATCGAATGGACCGTGCGAAGTCTGTCTCGTTCGCTGTCACCTTCGGCATCGGCAGGCGGGTCAGAAACTGGATGGCAAGGACCAGCCCCTTCATGGGCGCAGGCCCGTGATGCGGGCGAGTGGCGGCTCCCCGGTCCAGCGCTCCAGCGACAGCAAGGCGGCATAGGGCAAGCCGAAGCTCCAGCTCTGCTGCACGCTGAACCCGCACAAATGGGCCAGCGCCGCGCGCATCGCCCCGCCATGGGTCAGCACCAATGTGGGCACGCGCGGCAGATCCTCGACCGCATCGGCGATCCGCCCCAGCAATGCCGTCCATCCCTCGCTGCCCGGCGGCGCGAAGCCATCGGGATCCTGCCAGAAACGGGCGAGCGCCTCGGGATCGACATCGGCCGGGGCCAGACCATCCCAGATGCCGAAATCCAGCTCCCGCCAGCGCGGATCGACCCATACCGGCAAGCCGGCGCGCTCGCCGATCGCCGTTGCCGCCTGCCGGGCGCGCTGCAGATCGGACGTCACGATCATCTCGATCTCCAGCCCCTCCGCCTGCGCCAGGCAGGCATCGATGCCCGCGCGCGTCGGCACGCTGTCGGTCCGCCCCAGCAACAGGCCGGGCGTCTCGGGCGCGCCATGCCGCAGCAGATGGAGCGGCATGCCCATCATGTCGCGGTCGACACCGCCGCTTCGGCAAAGGTCGCCATGCCGCTATGCGCGGCTACGGCGGCGCGGACGATATTGGCCGCCACCGCCGCGCCGCTGCCTTCGCCCAATCGCATGTCGAGGCGCAGCAGCGGTTCAAGGCCCATTTTTTCCAACAGCAGGGCATGGCCCGGCTCGGCCGAGCAATGGCCGGCCAGGCAATGATCGGCAAAGACCGGCACCTGCGCCACCAGCGGCGCGATCGCGGCGCAACTGATGAAACCGTCGAGCAGCACCGGCACGCCCAGCTGGCGGGCGCGCAGCACCGCGCCGGCAATCGCCGCCAGTTCGCGCCCGCCCAGCCGGCGCAGCGTTTCAAAGGCGCTGTCCGGCGCATCGGCATGGAAGGCGAGCGCGCGATCGATCGTCGCGATCTTGCGCCCGATCCCCTCGCCATCGACGCCCGTGCCGGGACCAACCCAGTCACGCACCGCACCGCCAAAGCTGCGCGCGCTCAGGGCTGCGGCGGCGGTCGAATTGCCGATCCCCATCTCGCCCACGACCAGCAGGTCCAGATCCTCTTCGGCCGCCGCCGCGCCGATCGACAGCGCGGTCAGGCACTCCTCCTCGGTCATGGCCGGGGCGATGGTGAAGTCCGCCGTCGGCCGGTCCAGATCGATCGATCGCACCGCCAGTTCCAGCCCGGCGACACCGGCGAGCGCATTGATCGCCGCGCCGCCGGCGGCGAAATTGGCGACCATCTGGGCGGTCACGGCGGCGGGATAGGCGCTGACGCCATGGACGGTGAAGCCATGATTGCCGGCAAAGATCGCGGCACGCGCCCGCTTCAGGCGCGGCACCGCGCGCCCCTGCCAGCTTGCCATGAAGATCGCGACATCCTCCAGCCGGCCGAGCGCACCCAATGGCTTGGTCAGCTCAGCCTGCCGCGCGCGTGCCGCCGCGCTCGCCAGTTCCTCGGCCGGCGGCAGATTGGCCAGGGCATTTTCGAAATCGGTGATCGAGGCGAAGCTCATTCGACGACAAATCCTTCCGGCGGGGTACGGGTGATGAAATGGCCCTTCACGCCTTCGGGCCATTCGCGAAAGGCGACGCGGCCATGCTCGCTGGCGGCATAGGCAATGGCGTAATCGAGGATCGCGCGCGCCGCATCGGCATCCGGGGCAAAGCGCCCCATGACGTAGCCGACCTTGCCCGGCGCGCGCAGATGGACGGTGCAATGATCCTGGCAGGCGAACAGGCATGGCATGTCCTGCACCGCGACGGTGGCATAGCGCGGGTCGGAGGCCTGCACCGTGCGCAGCGCCTCCGTCAGCCGTGCCCCGCCGCGCACGCCCTCCCCATCCTCCCGCGCCTCGGCCGAATGGCGGCAGGTGCTGCAGGCGACGATGGCAGGGCCGGGCGCGACGGGGCGGAGCATCAGAAGCGGCCCCGGAAGCCGGCATAGATGCTGCGGCCGAGCGTGCCATAGCGATAGGCCGTCATATAATTCTCGTCGAAGAGATTTTCGACGCGGGCGAACAGGCGCAACGCCGGGGTGAGCGCATATTCGGCGCGCAGGTCAACCAGCGTATAATCGTCCAGCCGCGTCGTGTTGGCCGCATTGTCATAGCTGTGGCCGGACCAGCGCACCGCCGCGCCGGTGGTGAGGCCGAAGGGCCAGGCATAGCTGATCGAACCATTGGCGCTGTTGCGCGGCCGGCGCGGCAGCCAATTGCCTTCGTTCGCGGTCCCTTCCGAACGATCCTCCGCGACAGTCCAGCTATAATTGCCGTCGATGGTCAGCCCCTTGACTGGCTCGACCGCCGCCTGCGCCTCTATGCCATGCGCCTTGGCGCGCGCGACATTGAGATAATAGCCATAGCGGCGGGTGGTGGTGCCGGGCGTGAAGCAGAGCGGATCGGTCGAACTGGAGGAACAGCTGTTATAGATGATCTGGTCGGTCGTGGTCCGGTCGAACCAGGTCGCGCCCAGCCGCAGTTTCTCGCCAAAGAAACGCTGCTCCGCGCCCGCTTCCCAGCCATTGGCGCGTTCGGGGTCGAGCGCCTGGTTCCCATATTCGGAAAAGAGCTGATAGAGGGTCGGCGCCTTGACCCCCTCGCCATAGCTGGCGCGCAGCACCGTCCCGGTCGGCAGCGCCCAGACGCCGCCGGCGGAAAAGAGGGTGCGGCCGCCATAGCGATCATGATCGTCATAGCGCAGCCCGCCGGTCAGGGTCAGGCCCGTAATCGGCTGGGCATTGAGCTGGCCATAGACGCTGGTGATCTCCGCCTTGCCGCGAGCCGGATCGGAAATCGGCACCGAAAGCGACGCCGAAGGCGACACGCTGCGGAAGCGGCTATTCTCATTCTCCACCCCGAACAGCGCGGTCCAGCCGTCGGCGATCGCGAAGCTACCCTGATATTCCAGCCGCTGGTTGCGCCCCGCCGCGTCGAACGTCTGCTTGCGCGGGTTGCGCGGGTCGTAATTGTCGCGATCGGTGTCGGTATAGCCATAGCCGAAACGGTTGCGGAAGCGGCCGTCGAGCAGTGCGACGTTAAGGCCGGCATAGCCGACAAATTCGCAATTGGTGCCATAGGCGGGGCTGTCCGCGCTGGTGGCGTCGAAATCGACCTTACCATCGGAATAATAGCCGCGCAGATCGGCGCTGATCCCGTCCGCCAGCGCAACCTCTACCCGGCCGGTGACGCTGCGGTTGGTATAGCCGTCCTTCTCCTTGCCGCCAAAGGCCGGGCTGATCGCGGAAATACCGTCGGTGGTGAAGCTCTGGCCGCCGATCCTCCAACTGACCGGGCCGGTCTTCCCACCCAATGCCGCGCGGGCGCTGACCGTGTCGCGCGACCCCGCCTCGATATCGAAGCTACCCTCCAGCGGCTGTTCGGGCATGGCGGTGACGACATTGACGACGCCACCGATTGCCTGACTGCCCCACAGGGTCGACTGGGGACCGCGCAGCACTTCTATGCGCGAGGCGTCGCCGACCAGCAGATTGGCGAAATTATAGCCGCCGCCGGTCGAGGACGGATCGTTGAGCTTCACCCCGTCGATGACCACTACGGTCTGGTCGGACTCGGCGCCACGGATACGCAGCGACGTCGCCGTGCCATAGCCGCCATTGCGCGAGATGCTGACACCCGGCGTGCGCAGCAGCAATTCGGTGACCCCCAGATCCTGCGCCCGGTCGATCGCTGCCTTGTCGAGCACGGTGACGGAGGCCGGCACCTGATCCACCGGCGTGGCGAGGCGGGTCGCCGTGACGAGGATCGAGGATGCCCCGGCATCGGCGGCGGCATCGGGCGATGGTGCCTGCTGCGCCTCTTCGGCGAAAGCGGTGGTGGAGAGAAGGAAAGAACAGAAAGTCAGATATTTGAACACATAAGCCCCCGGACGAGGGACCGCATCCCAGGGACGATATCGGTGCCCGGCCGGGCGCGACATGGTCCCCGCAATTTGCGGTCCACCTGTCGCCACGCGGGTTCACCCCCGTCCGCTCGGCACACCCTGTCCGCGCGAAGGACGACCGCGACCGGCAGGTCTCCTGGCTCACGGGTCATCGCTGATTCATGCCGCCTTCTCAGAACCTTGCGGTCCCAATGGCATGTGGCACAAAGGCTCGCCGCTCACAGTTGCAGGGGCAGCCGGGGTCTTGAACCCCATTCCCTTTTCATCCCCGTTGCCGGGGAACCTGTCGCAGTCCGGGCGATAGGCGAGCCCGACTGGAGCGTCAATCTTCCTTGCTTGGCGGAGCGCGCCGGCTAAGGGAGGTGGCCATGCGGATATTTGCCCCCATCGGCCCCGGCAAGGGGATGATCGCCCTGGTGATCGCCCTGATCGGCGGCGCCACATTATGGGCGGCCACCGCTCGCCAGCCTGCCAATGCCAGCAAACGTCCGCAACGGATCGTGTCGCTCAACCTGTGCGCCGACCAGCTGCTGGTGGCGCTGGCCGATCGCGACCAGATTGCCGGCCTGACCCATAATGCCGGCGATCGGCAGATGTCGGCAGTGGCTGCCGCGACCCGCGGCCTGCCCATCCTCGACGGATCGGCCGAGCAGATTTTGGCGACCAATCCCGATCTGGTGATCGGCATGCCGGCGCGGCGCAACCCGGCGATCGCGATCCTCAAGGCCCAGCATTATCCCGCCGTCGACCTCAAAAGCGCGGACAGCTATGCCGATATCGTCGCGTCGATCCGCACGGTGGCGCAGGCGATCGGCCATGCCGACCGGGGCGAAGCGATGATCGCGCGGATGGACCGGGAGCTTGCCGCCCTGCCCCGCGCACCGAAGCCCAAAGTCGCGGCCTATTATCAGCGGCGCGGCTACATGACCGGCACCGGCACGCTGGTCGACGACCTGATGACGCGGGCGGGGCTGCGCAACCTGGCCGCCGACCTTGGCAAGCCGGTGATCGCGCAGGTCAGCCTGGAGGAGATGGTCGCCGCCCGGCCCGACTATCTGATCGTCGAGAGCGCCACCGACCGCATCACCGACCAGGGCACCGAAATGCTGCATCATCCGGTGCTGCGCGACATAGCGCGCATCAGCCTGCCCCAGGCCTGGACCGTGTGCGGCGGACCGGCCTATGTGCAGGCGGCCCGCGCCCTCTCCCAGGCCGTCAGCGCCCGCTGAGGCTGGGCCGACTCAGTCCTCGATGAAGTTGGCGGCGACTTCGGCCGGCACCCGCATCAGCCGGCCGCTTTCCTTGTCGATCATCGCCCAGGTGGATTTGGCCGACACCTTCACCTTGCCGTCCGGCCCGGTGAACTCGATCAGCCGGTCGAACCGCGCGCCGCGCGGTCCTTCCGGAATCCAGGTGCGGCCCGACACGACATCGCCTTCGACCACATTGCCGCGATAATCGACCTCATGCCGGGTCACGACCCAGATATAGGCGTCGACATGGGCCGGGTCGGCATCGGTCATCCAATGTTCGACCGACAATTGCTCCATCCACTGCACCCACACCGCATTGTTCACATGGCCCAGCACATCGATATGCTGCGCCTGCGCGGTGAACTGCTTGGTGAAGCTCGACGCCATCAGCCTTCCACTCCCAGCTGCCACAGGATGAACGCAAATTCCTCGGCGGTCTCGTGCAGGCTCTCGAACCGGCCCGACTTGCCACCATGGCCCGCGCCCATATTGGTCTTGAGCAGCAGGATATTCTTGTCGGTCTTGGTCGCGCGCAGCTTCGCCACCCATTTGGCCGGCTCCCAATAGGTGACGCGCGGGTCGTTCAACCCGGCGGTCACCATCAGCGGCGGATAATCCTGGGCGCTGACATGGGTGTAGGGATCATAGGACTGTATGGTGCGGAATGCGGCCTCATCCTCGATCGGATTGCCCCATTCGGGCCATTCGCCCGGCGTCAATGGCAGCGTTTCGTCCAGCATGGTGTTGAGCACGTCGACGAACGGCACATGTGCCACCACCGCGCCCCACAGGTCGGGATCGGAGTTGATGACCGCGCCCATCAGCTCGCCGCCGGCCGATCCGCCCGAAATGCTGATCCTGCCCTTGGCCGAATAGCCAAGATCGATCAGCCCCTTCGCGACATCGACAAAGTCGGTGAAGGTATTGGTGCGCTTGTCGAGCTTGCCGTCCAGATACCATTGCTGGCCCATATCGTCGCCGCCGCGAATATGGGCGATGGCAAAGGCAAAGCCGCGATCGAGCAGCGACAGGCGGCTGGTCGAGAAGCCCGGCTCCATCGCCAGCCCATAGGCGCCATAGCCATAAAGGTGCAGCGGCGCGCTGCCGTCGCGGGGGAAGTCGGCGGGATAGACGATCGACACCGGAATCTGCGTCCCGTCGCGCGCCGGGATCATCAGCCGCTCGGTGGCGTAGCGGCTGGCGTCATAGCCCGAGGGAATTTCCTGGACCTTGAGTATCTCCAGCTCACCCGTTGCCAGATGATAATCATAGATGGTGTCGGGCGTGACCATCGATTCATAGCCGATGCGCAGCTTCGTCACCTCATATTCGGGATTGTCGTCGAGACTCGCCGAATAGCTGGCTTCCGGGAACGGAATGCGCTTTGCCGCATGGGTCGCATAGTCGCGCAGCTCGATCTGATCGAGCCCGTCCTGCCGCCCTTCGGTGACGTAGAAGGTCTTGAACAGGGTGAAATCGGTCAGGTAGAAATGAGCGTCGGCGCCGATCACCTCATCCCACTGGTCGGGCGCATCGAGCGATGCCTTCACCAGCCGGAAATTGGGATGGGTGTCGTTGGTCTTGATGTAGAGCGTGCCTTCATGCTCATCGACATCATATTCGCGGCCGGGCTGGCGCGCGGAGACGAGCAACGGCGTCGCGGTCGGATTGTCGGCCGGGATCAGCCAAGCTTCGCTGGTGACATGGTCGCCGGTCGCGATGACGATCCATTTTTCAGATGAGGTGAGGCCGATCGAGACGCGGAAGCCCTCATCCTCCTCATGGAACAGCTCGACATCGCTCTCGACGCTCTGGCCCAGCCAGTGCAGCCGCGCATTGTCGGTCCGCCAATTCTCGTTGGCCAGGCCATAGAGCAGCCCCTTTGAATCGCTGGTCCACACCAGCGACGACAATGTGTCGGGAATCACCTCGGGCAATATCTCGCCAGAAAAGAGATCCTTGATCCGCGCCTCGAACCGTTCGGAGCCATTGGTGTCGATGGCGTAGGCCAGATAGCGGCCATCCGGGCTGACCGACATGGCGCCCAGACGAAAATAGTCATGACCCTGCGCCAGCGCCGGTTCGTCCAGGATCAGCTGGTCGTCACCGCCTGCTGCGGGCTTGCGATACCATTTGCGATATTGCGCCCCGGTCTCGAACGCGCGCCAGTAGATATAGTCGCCATCCTTCTGCGGAACCGACTGGTCATCTTCCTTGATGCGCCCCTTCATCTCGTGGAACAGCGTGTCGAGCAGGGGCTTGTGCGGCGCCATCGCGCCCTCGAACCAGGCGTTTTCGGCCTCCAGATAGGCCAGCACATCCTTGTCCTTGACGTCGGGATAGCCGGGGTCGCGCAGCCATGCGTAAGGATCGTCCACCGTGATGCCATGATGCGCGAAACTGTGCGGGCGGCGTTCGGCGATCGGCGGGGACAGGGGCGGCTGCATTTGATCGGTCATTAACTATCCATGGTCCAGACGGGGGCTGCGCTGGAATAAGCGCGCCGGCCCCTCTATGTTGTCGGCATTATGGCCAACGCAAGAGGCCGGAATGATCCAAGGGAAGTTCGATGTCCAGTTATGAAGATCGCCTGAAGGCCCTGCGCGCCCAGCTGGTACGCCAGAAGCTCGATGGTTTCGTGGTCCCCCTGACCGACGAGCATATGAGCGAATATGTCGGCGCCTATGCCCAGCGGCTCGCCTGGCTGACCGGTTTCCAGGGTTCGGCCGGCAGCGCCGTGGTCCTGCCGGAGGAGGCCGCGATCTTCGTCGACGGCCGCTATACGCTGCAGGTGCGCGAGCAGGTGGACGGCGCCCATTGGCAATATGAAAGCGTGCCGCAGACCTCGATCGCCGCCTGGTTGAAGGACCATGCGATCGAAGGCGCGCGCATCGGCTATGATTCCTGGCTGCACACCCGCGCCTGGGTGAAGCAGGCCACCGAAGCGCTGGCCCAGAAGGGCGCGGAGCTGGTGGCGGTCGACACCAATCCGGTCGACGCCGTCTGGCCCGATCGCCCGGCGCCCAGCGACGCCAAGCTGGTGGTCCATGAGGATCGCTATGCCGGCAAGAATGCGGCCGAGAAACGCGCCGACATCGCCGACTGGCTGGTGTCGAAGAAGGCGGACGCCGCCGTCCTCTCCGCGCTCGATTCGATCGCTTGGGCCTTCAACATCCGCGGCAAGGATGTCGAGCGCACCCCGGTCGCGCTCGCCTATGCCATCGTCCATGCCGATGCCACCGCCGACCTCTATGTTGCGCCGGAGAAGATGGACGAGGCGGTTGCCAAGCATCTGGGCAATGCGGTGCGCATCCATGACCGCGCCGCCTTTGCCGATGCGCTCGCCGACCTCAAGGGCAAGACCGTCGTCGCCGACCCCGAGCGGGCCGTTGCCGCCATCTTCGAGGCGCTCGACGCCGGTGGCGCCCAGATACTCAGCCTGCGCGACCCCGCCGTGCTGCCCAAGGCGATCAAGAACGACACCGAAATTGCCGGCCACAAGGCGGCGCAGGCGCGCGATGGCGCCGCCTTGAGCCGCTTCCTCCACTGGATCGCGGTGGAAGCGCCCAAGGGCGGCCTGACCGAACTCTCCGCCTCGGACCGGCTGGAAGCGTTCCGCAAGGATACCGGGCTGCTGGAGGATCTGTCCTTCGACACGATCAGCGGCGCCGGTCCCAATGGCGCGGTCGTCCATTATCGCGTCGAGGAAAAGACCAACCGCCCGATCGAGACCGGCAGCTTCTACCTGGTCGATTCGGGCGGCCAGTATCGCGACGGCACCACCGACGTCACCCGCACCATCGCCATCGGCACGCCCAGCGAAGAGATGAAGCAGCGCTTCACCCTGGTGCTGAAGGGCCATATCGCGCTGGCCCGCGCCGTCTTCCCGGTCGGCACGCGCGGCGGCCAGCTCGACGTGCTGGCACGCCAATATCTCTGGGCGCAGGGTCTGGATTATGCCCATGGCACCGGCCATGGCGTCGGCAGCTTCCTGTCGGTGCATGAAGGGCCGCAACGGATCGCGACCTTCGGCGGCGGCGACGAGCCGCTGGTGGCGGGCATGATCCTCTCGAACGAGCCGGGCTATTACAAGACCGGCGAATATGGCATCCGGATCGAGAATCTGGTGCTGGTCGAGGAACGGGCGATTACTGGCGGCGAAAAGCCGATGCTGGGTTTTGAGACCCTGACCTTCGCGCCGATCGACCGCAACGCCATCGCCATCGACCTGCTGGACGCGGGCGAGCGCGCCTGGGTCGACGCCTATCATGCGCAGGTGCTGGCCGTGGTCGGCCCGCAGCTCGACGGCGAGGCGCTGGCCTGGCTCCAGACGGCCTGCGCGCCGCTCTAATCCGAATCAGTCCTTGGACGATTCCGGCGCGGGGGTGGGCTCAGCCCCTTCCCGCGCCACATCGCGGCTCTGGGCCTTGCGACGCCGCAAATTGTCGCGCAGCGCCTGCGCCAGCCTTGCTTTCTTTTCGTCCGGGGTCTCGCTCATGACGAAGCGCATAAGCAAAATGCATTATCTGCCGCAACCCGCCTTGACAGGAGGCAATGGGGCGGCCATAGGCGCGACCTCCGAAGCGCACGGCGCGACGGAGACGAAATAGAGTGCTGCCGTAGCTCAGTGGTAGAGCGCATCCTTGGTAAGGCTGAGGTCGCGAGTTCAATCCTCGCCGGCAGCACCATTTCTCCCCCGACAAATGAAAAATCAGATCATCGCCCATCCGGCGAGGACCAGCCCCTGCGCCGCGGCGATCAGCCATAGCCACCGAACGAAAGGCTGTTTGCGCGTCTTGTGACGAAAGAGGTGACGGGCGGCGAATGCACCCGGCGTCCCGCCTGCAAGCGCCCAGAGCAGCAAGGTTCGCTCGCGGATTCGCGCCATTCCCCGCACGGCCCGGCGCTTGTCGAACCCGAACAGCATGAAGGCCATCAGGTTCGCCAGCAGCAACCAGGCGAGGGCGAGGAACTGCGCGGCGGGAATCGGCTCAACCGCGCACGGTGACGCCGATCCAGAGCGTCCTGGGTGTGCCCAGGTCGATGGATCCACCGGCATTGCGGGTGACGACATCCTCGTCGAACAGATTTTCCCCGCGCGCGACCAGGCTGATGCCATGGCCGATCGGCAACCGGGCGAGGGCGTCGAGCGTCAGCGCATCGGGCAGCACATCGCTCTGCAGATCATCCTCATATTGCTTGGCCGTGTAGCGCAGCGTCGCCGACAGCTCCGGCCCGGCCTTGGGCGCCCAGGCCAGCGTCGCGCTGGCCGAGTGACGCGGCACCTGCGCCGGGGCAAAGCCGTCAAATGCCATGCCCGGCGCATCGACCTTGCTGTGGCTATAGGCATAGGAAGCCAGCAGTGAAAAATTCGCCGGCAGTTGCGCGCTGGCGGTCAGTTCCACGCCCTTCGCCACGATCGCATTCACATTCTGGCGCTGGCGGGTGTTGGTGGAGATGGTGACATTGGCGATCGCATCGTCGAGCCGGTTGTAGAAAAGCGTGGCGGAGAGCTGCACGCCCGACGCCGGGGTCAGGTCGATGCCCCCCTCCACGCCCTTGAGCTTCTCTGGCTTGAGTGCCGCATTGGCCTGGGTGGTGATCGGGAAGACGACGAAGGGTCGATACAACTCGTTGAGCGTCGGCAAACGAAAGCCGCTATAGGCCGCGCCGCGCAGCGCTACCGCATCGCTGACATGGTAGAGCGCGCCGGCCCGACCGGAGAAGGCCCAGTCCGAGCGATTGGCGTAGCTGCTGTCCTGCGTCACCGTCCCAGCCGCACTGACCGCCTTGTAGAAGCCGTTGCGGATCGACCAGCGATCGGCGCGCACCCCGCCGGTCAGGACAAGATTGCCAATCGTCCAGTCATCCTCGGCAAAGATGCCGCTGGTGATCTGGTCGCCACCGGCATGGCGGCGCGATGTCAGCGGGTTGGTGGCGATGCCGGCATTATAGGCATCCTCATACATGTCGCCGGTGGCAAAGCGGCTATCCACGCCGATACGCAGCACATGATCCTCGCCCACCGGCGGGCGCAGCTCGATCTTGCCGCCGATCCCGGTCGAGGGGGTGTTGCGCTGGTCGAGCGACTTGCGGAAGCTGGTGGAGGAGATGACGATGTTCGAGAAATTGCGCGCCTGGAGATAGGCGAGCGCATCGACCTGCCAGCGCCCCCGCGAAATATAGCGGATACTGGCATCCTGGCCCTGGCTCATGCTGTCGGCGCCAGCAAAGCGCAGCGTACGATTATCCTGGAACAGGGTGCCGCGAAACTGGATTTCCGAGGTCGCGTCGATCGGCGCGACGGCGCGAAGATTGGTCGACCAGCTATCATAGGCGGCGGGAACGGTGGCGGCAACGCGCTGGTCGCGGGGCGTGGTCTGGAAACCGTCGCCCCGGTCCCAGCGACCCGAGAGCGAGACATAGCCGCTGCCCAGGTCGGGCGCGATGCTGGCGGACAGCTCGGTCGCATCCCTGCTGCCGTAGAAGGCGCTGGCGCCGAAGTGCGGCATCTGGTCGCGGGTGGCGCTGGCCAGTTCGATCGTGCCGGCAACCGCGCCGGCCCCGAACGCGCCGCTGCCCCCGCCACGCGTCACCCGGACCAGCGCCAGCCGATCGGGCACCAAAGCCGAAAAGGGGATATAGCCAAAGAAGGGATCGGCGACCGGCACGCCATCGAGCAGCACCAAGGTCCGGCTCGACGCATTGCCGCCCAGCGCGCGCAGCGTGGCGCCCTGATTCGAGGGATTGGACGCCCTGCTGTCGGACCGGCGGAATTGCTGGAAGCCGGCGACATCGGCCAGCACGCTCTCGATCCGACCCGATGCCGCATCCTCCAGCCGATCCCGGTCGATCACCACAGAGCCATAGGCCGGCGTGCCGGGCGGCAGGCTTAGGCCCGTGCCCGTCACCACGATTGACGCGGCCTCATCCGCCGTCACATCGGGCGCCTGGGCAGCGGCGACGCCGGGCAGCGCGCACAGCATCAACGGCAGCGGCAGGATTTTCATGAAGCGCGTCCCCTTGGTCCGATTTTGCATCGGGGACTAGGAAGTCGCGCCCGCCACTGTCAAGCCGCGACCACCGGCAGCGCTGCCATCACCAATATCGCGCAGATACATGCACACCATGGCCAAAGGCGGCATGATTCGACGATTCGCCATGGGCCGATCCGCAGCCGCGCTCGCCCCGGCGCCACCCGCCAATTTAATCACACTGCCAAAACCCCCGGAAAACGGGGGATTTTTTCCTTTTTCAAAAAGTTTTTCATTTTTCTGCAATTCAACCCTTGCCGACTTTGGAAACCACTGCTAGTTCGCCGCCACCCGCCGAGAGGGACACACTCTCCCGGCCGCCAAGAGCGGGCGTAGCTCAGGGGTAGAGCACAACCTTGCCAAGGTTGGGGTCGAGGGTTCGAATCCCTTCGCCCGCTCCAGAATTCTTCAATAAAATCAAAGAATTCTGGCCCGCCGGGGCCGATCGAAACCGCTTATTTTTCCTTCGAAAATCGCAAAGTAAGCGCATGGTAAGCATGTTTGGGGCTAGGTTCCGCTGTGCTTTTTCCATCACAGTTTACCAGCCTCTGATCGCACCGGCTGCCTTGCGCAATCGATTACATGCCGCCATCATCGTGACGTGAGGAAATCCGAAGAGTGCCTCGCAAGCATACCTGCCAAGCATAATTTACGTCGGTCCACGAAGGACGGGCGGCCGCCTAGAGATGACAGTGGCATGTCGAACCGCGGCATAGCGCAGGGGAAAGCAAACAGTCGGGCGGCTGCCCGATGGCAGTTGCTGTCGCCTGGATTTGACTTGTGCCCTCTCAATTCCCTTTCCCGTGCCATCGTCCGCCTAGGTCCGTATCCTCTGGATGCCACAATAGTCCCGCCGATGGGACGCCGGCATCCGACGCCGTTTCTCCGCCGGCCGAAAGCCTTGCGCAAACTTTCCAGACCGAGCGAGCCGGGCTTCTGCGTTATCTGGGCAAACGCGCCGGATGGGATGCAGCACCTGATCTTGTCCAAGAAGTCTTCGTGCGCGCCGCAAGCAGCGAGCAGGCGGGACGACTCATAAATCCTGCCGCGTTCGTCAGACGAATCGCCCGCAATTTGCTGATCGATCGAGCCCGAAAGATAGGACGTGATAATGTCGTCATCTTTCCGCTCGACGAGCAGCGAGATGTCGTCGCGCAGCCAGAGCAATGCCTCAATTTGGAGGCGTCCGATCTACTACGCCTCTACGAGAATGCCGTCGATACGCTTCCCGAAAAGACCCGCCGTGTATTCCTGATGCACCGGGTGGATGAAATGAGCTATCGCCAAATCCATGAGCGATTGGAAATCAGCGTCGCGACGGTGGAATATCACATGGTGAAGGCGCTCGCGCATATCAGCCGCCACGTGGACGCGGCGCGATGAGCGACCTGGATGGCGACGATGGCGTCGACCGCGATGCCATCGAAGAACAAGCTATCGCCTGGTTCCTGAATCTGCGCGCTCGTGAACCGGGGGCGGATACCTCGGATCTCGACGCATGGCTGGATCAGTCTGCCGATCATCGACGGGCCTATGAGCGGGCTCGATATCATTTTGAGGCTTCAGAGATACTGAAGTCATCTGTCCGCCATGGCAAAAAGAAGCCGTTACATTCCCGCACATTTTTCCTCGGCCTGGGAATTGCAGCAGCACTTGCGCTGGCAATAGCTCTAGGCGCGACCTTCACGTCGAACCAGCATCTGCGGACCGCTATCAACGAGGAAGCTGCGCCGGCGCGCATGCGTGCGCCGCGGCATCAGATCCGCACCGTGGCGCTCGCCGACGGTTCCGATCTCACGCTCGACGCCGCCAGCCAGATCGAAGTTGCAATGACGAGCAGAGAACGTCGAATCCGGCTTCTCGAAGGGAAGGCTCGTATAGCCGTGAGCGCAGACCCTCGCCCCTTCATCGTCGAGGCTGGTTCAGGCGAACTTATGGCCAATGCCGCAAGCTTTGATGTGGATATGGCGGCCGATGGTCAAATCGAGGTTGCCGTGCTGTCGGGTGAGGTCGAATTACGAAGATTGCTGCGCCCTGCGGTGTTGGAGAGGGTAGCCCCAAAGATGCAGGCCGGGCAAAGCTATGGCTATCTTGCAAGCGACTTCACACCAATTGCGGTCGGACAGGACGACACCGATCGGCGTGACTGGCCTAATGGCTGGACCGAATATCATTCCGCGCCCCTGTCGGAGGTGATTGCGGATGCCAATCGATATGCAAGGCAGCCGATCGAGCTCGATGAGCCACCCCTGGGCAATCTGCTGGTTTCGGGACGGTTCCATATTACGGATAGCGACCGCTTTGCCGAGAGGATCGCCTCTCTTTTCGGACTTGCTGCAGTGCACCGCCAAGGCGCCATTCACCTGCGCAAGAGATAAAATATTTTGATCGACGACTAAGGTCGTACCATTTGCAGCGTCAATCCCCCCCAGACGCGCCGATGTGGCGGGTCGGCAAACGCATTGGGGGGAACAATGTCCGTCACGAAGGTTCAAACGATTGCATTGCTCATGGCTGGCGCGGCAGGGGTTATTTCAATCCCAGCAACATGGGCCAAGGACGATCCGGCTATCGTCATCGACTTGCCTGCGCAGACGCTCGACCAATCTCTGCGCGCCGTTGCCTCGAGCGCTGGCTGGGAAATTTACATGTCTGCCAGCGATATCGAGGGCATTGCCGCTGCCCCGCTCAAAGGCAATCTGACCCCGAGTGAAGCTATTGGTCGGCTCCTCAAAACCACCGACCTCGAAGCTAAGATCGTGGATGGAGCCGTGATCATCCGCTCGAAGTCGATCAGCGATGAAAATTCGAGGGACATCATCACCGTCACCGGCAGCCGGATTACCGGGGCGCCGCCGTCGGCCCCCGTTCGCGTCATAACGGCCGAAGACATGCGCCGCGGCGGACAAGCGGACCTCGGTGAGGTCATCCGAAGTTCGCCGGTGAATTTTGGCGGAGGGCAGAATCCCGGTGTCGGCACCAGCCAGGGCAACAGCGACGTCAACGTCAACGGATCTTCGTCCCCCAACCTGCTTGGCTTGGGTCCAAATGCCACTTTGACGCTGTTGAATGGCAACCGCCTCAGCTACACCGGTCTTAATTCTGCCGTCGACATCAGCGCCATTCCCGCAACCGCAGTGGATCGTGTCGAAATCATCACGGACGGCGCTTCGGCGATTTACGGCGCCGATGCCGTAGCCGGCGTCGTCAATGTCATTCTGAAGCGCGACTATGAAGGCGTTAGCGCGCTGGCGAGAGTCGGGGGTTCGACCGATGGCGGCAATTTCCAGCAGCAATATAATCTGACGGGTGGCGCCAAGTGGGCCGGAGGCGGAATTCTCGCCGTTCTGGACCATTCGTCCAACTCCGACATTCCAGCATCGAGCCGTTCCTACGCCAAAAGCATGGCGACGGATTCATCGCTTTACCCCAGGCTCGGGCGCGATAGCGCGCTGATAAGCCTCTTCCAGGACATTGGCAGTCAGCTGAAGGCCAATGTCGACCTGATGTACAAGGACGGAAGGCAAGATGTGATCGCCGGCTTCCTTGAGGGACAGCCGCACACCGCCAGCGGCGCGGCGGTCCGGGCAGACACCCGGTCGTGGCTTGTCGCCCCGTCGCTTACGGCCAGCCTTGGCGCATCCTGGAATCTGCATCTCCTGTCGTCGTTCGGCGCCGACAAATCCCAGACTCATTCGGACATCTTCGCGGGAGGCTCGGTTTATGGGGCAAGTTATCGGCAATATGACAATGATGCTCAGTCGATCGAATTGAACGGCGACGGCCCGCTTTTCAGCCTACCGGCCGGCGAGGTTCGCGTTGCATTGGGCGGCGGCTATCGCCGTACCGGCATCGAACTGACCACCACCACATTGGGCGTCACGAGCAACGCCTTCAAGCAGCACAGTGAAAACGGATTTGGTTTCGCCGAACTGCTGGTCCCGATCCTTTCGCCAGCACAGAATTCCCGGCTGGGGCGTGCGCTTCGGCTGACGGGAGCATTCCGCTACGAGGCGAACTCAGGCACGGATTCCGTCGCGCTTCCGAAATTGGGGATCGTCTATGAGCCATTTGATGGCTTGGCGATAAAGGGTAGTTGGGGCCGCTCATTCCGCCTCCCGACCCTGTATCAGCGATATGGAAGCTACTCCGCCGTCCTATATCAGACCGCCAGATATGCCACGGGCTTTCCAGCCGACTCGACCATGATAATCTTGGGGGGCGCGAACGCCGACCTGAAACCCGAGAAATCGGAAAGCTGGACCTTCTCGGCGGAATTCCGTCCAGTCGAACATCCCGAATTCACCGGCAGCATCAGCTTTTTCCATTTTGATTACACCGATCGTGTTGCAACGCCACTGACGTCTGCGATCGGCGTACTCAACAATCCGATCTATAACAGCCTCGTCACGCTCGACCCGTCCACCTCCTTGCAACAGTCGCTGATCAGCGGTGCAGCGATCGGTCTGCAGAATGGCACGACCGGCACTTATGATCCCAGCCGGGTCGTCGCAATTCTGGATGGCCGCGACCGAAACATGGCACGCGAGATCTACAAAGGCATCAGCCTTTCCATGCGCTACCTGATCGGAGACCCGGATCGCGAGGCGCTCGATCTCAGCTTCGATGGCAATTGGATCGATAGCAGCAGGCAATTGTTCGACGGCCTGCCGACGGTCGATCTTTCCGGCACCATATTCAACCCGCCCAAGCTCAAGGGCCGGGCCGGTGCCAGCTATGTCACACCGCGGCTCACCCTCTCTGCATTCACCAATCTGAGTTCAAGCATCCTCGATAACCGGAGGCTGCCAGCTTACCGCCTGCGCGCGCTCGCGACCCTCGATCTTTCCGCCATCGCCAAGATGGGAGGCGGATTCGAATTGGGCGCCAATATGCAGAATGTCTTCAACGCCAAGCCCCCGTTGATCGTCACAGGCTCTGGTTATGACACGCCCTTCGATACGACCAATTACTCCCCGATTGGACGCTTTCTCTCCATCCAGATTCGCCGGTCGTGGTGATGTTGATGCGCGTGGGAACATGCCTGGCCATCTTGCTGACACTCGCGGCGGCACAGCCGATGGTGGGCCGTGCGGTCGCGGCTCAAGGCCACTTCTGGACCATGGACGACATATTGGCGATCCCTGCAGTGGCCGGCACCGCGCTGGCCGATGACGGACGAACGCTTGCCTACATCCTTCGAGTCGCAAACCGAAAGGAGAACCGCACGGAGTTTGAACTCCATGTGACTAACTTCCAGCCGGATGGAGACAGGATCCTTGCCCGTTCCATCTGGATGGAAAGGCTCCAGGCCGTTCCCGGCAAAATGGCCTGGAGCCTATTGATCGATCAGGGACAAGGCGTTCAGCTCTATCAGTTCGGCAACAACGGCGCCATGCAAGCCCTTGTCGTCAATCCCGAGCCAGTCCTGGTCGGGTCAGCCGATGGTGCACAATTCGGCTATGGCTTCACCGGGCCAGTACGCTTTGGCCTTGCCTATTATGACTGGTCACCCGACGGGCGTCGGCTCTTCTACTCACTGCTGCGCGCGGAGGACGAAAAGGGAGAAATCCGGCATGATGAAGACGTCACGCGGCTGACCATCTATCGGCGACGAGGCCCGAGGGTCACGGCACATTTCTTCCTGAAGGAGGATGGTGGTCCGCCGCTCTGGATCGCTGACGTTTTCGGCCCTGATCGGATTGGGCGTTATATGGGCGGCATGCCGATCTGGCACGATGATGCGCTCGACTACGCACTTCAGGCAGACAATCTCAATGTGCCCCATATCCAGCGTTACCGCTGGCGGTTCGAGGATCGCAAAAGCCGCCCTCTTGACGAAGGGCCCGCGCTGTTCGCCGATCGCATCGCGGGACCTCATGACGGAACGGTCGCGATCGAGCGCGTCAACCAGCAGCGTCGCTTGAGAGAGCGAACAATCGATGGCCGCTTGATCGACTATGGGGTGCTTGATGCCACATTGTCGGACCCTCGATCCCCTGGACATTGGCGATCTCCAGACGGGAGTGTGGCACTCATAGCAGTCCGCTTCACGAGCGCGGGCCGCTATGGCCTGATCCGCCTAGATACTGCTGGCAGAGTGGCGCGGATCGAGGTTCCTGAAAGCCTGACCCATTGCAGCTTCGCGCCCAGCCTATCCGCAGGCGTCTGCGCGCGCGAGGGTGTGACGCGGGCGCCATCCTTCGTACGGGTCACGGTCGGCACAGGAAGGATAGAGGCGCTTCAACCCCTGTCGCCGCGACATGATGCGATTACGCCGCTTCGCGTGGAAACCCGCATCCTGACAAACGCCTATGGATACCGTGCGCGAAGCCTGATCATTTATCCTCGAGCGTATAAATCCGGGCAGCGCTACCCCGCTGTGCTTGTCACGCATGGTTCCGACGCAGATGAACGGTTCGGGTCGAAGGATATACAATGGGATTATCCGATTCAGCTCTTCGCTGAACGCGGATATATGGTCATACTGGCCAATGAGCCCGACGTCTCGCAAAGCGACGAGCTGGTAAAGGCTTCGGCAGATCGCAACATGTGCGGCGGGGCAACGCCGCCTGCGGAAATACAGCGCTTGGGTTGGCTCAATCAGATTGAGAGCTTCCGTGTAATATTGCATGCGCTTGATACAGAAGGCCTGATCGATCCCAGGCATGTCGGCATTGCAGGGTATAGTTACGGCTCCCAGATCGCGAATGTCGCCGTCACCCAGGCTGATCTGTTTTCAGCTGCATCCAGCGGCGATGGGGGGTTCCTCGAACCAACCAGCTATCGCACGCACCAATGTGTCTACCGGGCTATCTATGGCGGGGCTCCTGGCGATCCTGTTGCCCAGCCAAATTATGCCGCTTTGGCCCCTTCCTATCGAGCGCGCTTCGCTCAGGCGCCCGTGCTGCAGCAGATCGCCGAACCACATGAGTCCGCGATCGATTTCCATCAGGCATTGCGCGCTGCGCAGATCCCCTCGGAAATATCACTTTATCCCGGAGAGAGCTGGGCGTCGGACGAGACGCATTTTTTCCATCTGCCCTCAAATCAGCTGGGCGCCATGGCGGAGAATCTGGAGTGGTTTGATTATTGGCTACGGGATCTTCCACCCTCAGCTGGACCGGATGGCGCGCGACACGCGCGATGGGAGGCCATGCGGCTTGCGCGGCCCAAGTCAGGCGATCGATGATCGCCGAGCTAGCCGGCCCACTGGCGAGCCCAGCTTTCCACCCCGGCAAGACCGAGCAGGCGGCGGGCATCCGCTCGGTCATAGGCCGGTCTGCCTGACGGTGCATCCGGCGGGGGCACAGCGCATATGAGGTCATGCTCAGCGAGGAAGCCGGACTTGAGGAAGGACAATATCTTGCGCTCATTATCCCAATAATACCGGTCGAGAAAGCCCGCCGGCCCGCCTTTGGTCCGGCGGGCGGTAATGGCCGGCGGCAGATCGGACGAAAAGGCGCGGCGCGCCATGGAGCGATCGATCCCGCCTTCCACCCATTGCCAACTGGGTATGCCCAGGCAGACCTCCATGACCGACTGGGCCAGTAACGGCGCTATTGTCGGCGGCTGGAAGCGCCGGTCATGAAAGCCTTCATAGCCTACAGCTCGGGATAATGCGCGAATATGCGCGGCTGCGCCGGGTGCGAGGCCCTCGGGCGGTGTCAGCCAAGGATGGATAGCGATCCTTTCCTTCGCCGCATTCAATCTCTCGATGTTGAGAAAGCCAGGAGTGCCTTGCGCTGCTTTGCGCGGACCACGTGCGAGATGCCGCAAGATATGAAGCAGAATGGTGGCATAGGAGGCGTCGTGCAATCTCGAAACATCCTGGATCGACGCGATAACAGCCTTGGCGCCCGCTGCGTCTCGATAGCGATCGAGGATCGGCACAATCGAATGGGTCATTCCAAAGACATTATCCCCGCCATGGCCCGTGAAGAACGCTGCAATATTATGTTGTGCTGCAACCATGGCCTGGGCCTTGGCAGTGCTTTGGGCATAATGGGCCATCAGCGGACGCGCAGCATGTGCGACAATGGGCTGCTCAACATCGATGGCATCCAGGTCATAAGGATAGATGTCGAGCGGCATGTCGAGCGCTTGGGCAACAAGCTGCGCATAGTATGTCTCATCACCTTCGCGGTCGGCCCAACGCATGTGGAAGCCCCGAGGCGAAGATGTCGCCCCGGCGAGCCCCGCGCAGACGATCGAAGAATCCAGTCCGCCCGACAGGCCCGACGAGATCGAGGCGAACTCACCAGCCCAAGTTTTGATCGCGTCGAGAACGGTGGCGCGCAGATGTTCGATCGAGGCAGGGCCAAGGCGCGCACGACCGGCTATATAGTCCCAAGGTTGCCAGAGAAGGTCCGAGCGCTGCTTTGATGGCCCGATGTGTAGCCGCCCGCCCGGCACAATTTCCCGCACTCCGCAGAGGCATGTCTGTTCGCCAGCGTGGAACGGATGCCACATGTGGACAAGCAGCGCGTCCAGATCGACAGATATTCCATCTGATGCCGCGAAGGGAGATGTGCCCACCTGAGGCGCAATGACGATGCCCCCGTCAATCTCTCTCCAAAAAGCCGGCAGACCACCGGAGGGATCGCGGATTATGACGATGTCGCCGCCAGCAATCTGGAAGATGGCGACATAACTGCCCCAATAATCGCGTATCAGACTTTGCCCATGGGTTATGATGGCCGCATTGGTTTCGGCCGCGTTGAGCTCCTTGACCCGCCGACTGGGTAGCGCCTTCGTAAACAGATGCCCGATTATCGCGCCCTGCGTGCCGATCATCACGACAGGGTCGGACGTCCAAAGGTTGATAGGCACCGCGAGCGGCACCTTTGACATCTGGTCTGTCGCTGCACCTTTGGATCCGGCAGGCGCGCAGCGGACATAAGCCAGATAGCGCGACGCACTCATCTCGCCAGGATAGGTTCGAAAGCGGTGATCCGATCGACTCTGTCGGCCATCAGCCTGTCTTCGCACTGAACCCAACAATGCGCCGCGATCGGCAACTGTACGCCAATCACCAGGGTCGCTTGGTGGCCGAAGCGTCGCAACATCCGCGAAATCGCGATGCTGCGCGCAAGACAGTGATTATCGAGCGGCAGAAACTGCCGCAGGAGGTAGAATGCAGCGGCGACCATGGCTTCGCTGAAGATTGGCAGTTTCAACCGCGGCCTCCCTGCCCCCACCTCGACGCGATCCAAGATGGTCCGCAGCGCGTCGCGACGGACCTGAATCACAGCAATGGACAATGCAACAAGCGCCACTGGTGCCAAGAGCCAACCATGTCTGAGCTTGATCAGATCCAGATGACTGCATGTCGGAGCTACGGGTGCCGCTGCGCCTTCTGCGTCCATTATGGCCGGATCGAGCAGTCCTGCTCGGACCAGGGCCGCAATGTTCTCAGGGCCTGGCTTTGTTGCGAGGAGGGCGGTCAGATGGTCTCTGGTTGGCCCACGGACAAGCTGATATCGCTCGCTCGCAATATTGAGAATTACGGGCGTCTGTCCGATCAGGCAGGCATGTAAATCTCGTCCTATCTGTCGCATTGCGATTTCCTTCCGCAAATCAAAAGGGCGCGCCGCTTTGGATGAGCGGTGCGCCCTTTCGACCTTCAGTCTTCGTCGGAAATGCCGGAAGCCTTGTACAGCGTGCCGTTGCCATCATCCTGGCCGATCAGCAGAACGCCGCGGGTGAGTTCGACTGCATCTCCCAAATCGACGATATCCTGCGAATGTGCATCACGTTCCATGGTCATTCTCCTTCAAATCAGCGACTCCATGTCGCAATTCGAAAGATTTCACGGAAACAATTCACCATCCATTTTATAATTACATTATAATCTATGAACAATTATCCCGATGCCACGGGGATGCGCTAATAGTGACCGAGCAGTGAGGGCGTGCGTTGGGCACACGCACTGACCCCTTTAGCCTTTCAGCCTGGACATGCGGGCCAGTCGCCCGGTCACCATCCACAATTGACTTTGTGGAAGAAGGAGACTGTTGCGACATATCTTGTTGCACAAGATAAATTGCCCCCACTTTGATACCTATCTGGCCCTTCGCGGCCAGTGATTGCATATTTGTCTGAGGTCTCGATCAAAGCGGCAGACCTGCATTCTCCTCGCAACCCAAGAGGATTATCCCTTCGCTGCCATGCACCCATTCCGACGCTCGTCGGCTGCTCTGCCGTGTCGTCAAACGGACATGCGAAATTGCAGCAAATCTTCGATAAAGTCCCATATTCGCCATGCTCAAGAATGAGAGCGGCAACAGATTCAGTGGGGAATGCGGTTTCTTCAGAACCATTTTGGAGACACATCCATAGTGCCTGAAATATAATTAGAAACGTCCGTAGCGATAATTATAATAATCATTATTGCCCGATAGCAGTGAAATTTATATCGGAAATTCCTTATTTCAACCAATATTAAATTGTTCGTTTGACATTTCCCAAATATAATATATTTTCAATAGTGCTTAACGTCGCCTGCGACGAAATTTGCATCCTATTTGGGTGTCGTTTCCTTACTTGCGCTATCAGCTTCACCTGCAATTCCGCGGGTGGATTCTCTGTTTTCGTGAAGGGAACGCCCATGCCTATCGGCACCGTAAAATTCTTTAATTCTGACAAGGGGTACGGCTTCCTCGCCCCCGAGGACGGCGGTCCGGACAGTTTTGTCCATATTTCTGCCGTAGAGCGTGCGGGAATGATAACGCTCCATAAGGATCAGCGTCTGAGCTACGAAGTCGAAGCAGATCGACGGGGCAAGCAGTCTGCCGTGAACCTGGAAGCCGCGTAAATTACGAAGTCGAGTTTCTATTTTACACTGCCAGCGCGGCATTGCGTCGCGCTGGCTTGCCGTCTTGTCTTTGCTTAAACATCGGATAGCGGTTAAGTACCACATAATTGCCCGAAATATGGGCAATTGCCCCCGGCCAAGTGACAGCGGCCTAATGCTCCGGCTTTTTTTCTTTTGCCTTATGTACCGGCGAAAGACGTCGTTGAGCGAGACTTTTTCATTACATCACACGCCAAGATGCGTGTTTCAGGAATATCATGAATCTCAGTATCCGTTCGAATATGGCTCATGCCAAATTATCGC
>NZ_JBXGSI010000013.1:0-142220 GCF_056790315.1 Sphingobium sp. VMM | reverse complement strand
GGAGGTCGTCAAGTCAAAGGTCAGGTTCTCAGACTGCAGCTCGCCGTTCCAGAGCCGTGCCCAAACCTGATCCGGTGTACTGTCCTGGACATCGAGCAGTATGATATTCTGCCCGACAGGACTGTCGGCGGTCTTGCGGATCTGAGGATCCGCAACGCGGAATATCCGGGCTAAAGCTTCTGGATTATGGACTCGCGGCAGGGTGAAGAGCAGCTGTGTTGCGGGATTGCGGGCTAGCAGGTCCTCGATAACCGATTGAAGGATGACGCCGCGATCACCATCGCCAACAAGATGCGCTTCGTCGACCACAGCAATGTCGACCTGGAAGGCCGGATCGCCGAGCAGCACTTGGATACGCTCCTGGGTCATCACATAGATACTGGGCGCATCGTCATAGGCTGGCGCGATTGGCACGGAGAGCACGCGGGCGCGGAGGTCCGGAAAGCCGGATAGGCGCTGCGTGAGCTGTTCCGAGACTTGGCTGATGAGGGCCCTGGTCGGCACGATGAAGGCGGCGCTTCGAATCTTTCCGGCTCGTAGCCGATCAACGAGGTACATTTGGAAGGTGAAAGATTTGCCGGCCGATGTCGGAGCTGACGAGATCACCGATCGGTCGTCCTTGAGATCATGCCAGATGATCCGCTGATAATCGGTGAGCGAAAGTTCGCTTCCAGCAATGACGACAGTGTTCTGTATTCGGCGGCCGGTGGCCTCGAGCAGGACAGGGGTGGGCAGGTGCGATGGCCGGTCGCGGAATTCCGCGCGGAAATCAAGCGACGGAAAATGGCCCAGCCGGCTTAAGATCAAGGTGAGACTGTCAGCCAGACCGCCCAGTGTGCCGCCATAGAGCTCAAACGCGGCTGTCGCGATGGCGAATGCCTCGCGGCGTGCTACGGGATCTTCGCTGAGGCTGAATAGACCGGCGCTCTGGATCAGCCGCTCGATAGCCGACCCTTCAGGTTCGGGACGCGCGCCATCCCGAACCAGCGTTTGACCCATGCGCATTCCGAGCAGACCCTGCATGTCAGCATGGAAGCGGGGATTCCCCCGGATGTCGGAGACAAGTGCTTCAATCAATTTGCACCCCCAGTTTTTGGGCAAAGGCCTTGCGGAAGGCGGTCAGGTCAGGGAACGGCATCACGAAGAAGCGTAATCGCGTGGGCGGTGGCAATGCCTCGCCAACCTTTGTCTGGATTAACTGGGCGATCTCGTCCGCGCGTTTAGCATACATCTCTTGAAAGGTGGCTTCGATCACATCACTTGTTAGCGCTGCGACTTGGGCATAGCCGCCATACTTGAAGCCGATGAAGCAAGTGTGGACTGTGTGAAACACCGGCGGCGGTGATGTGTACGGATTGAGCGTCTCGCGCAGATAGGCCTGTGCTTCGGGGGCAAGGCCCGTCAAATCCATATTGCCATTGATGATGTCGATCTCACGCGTGCGCAAAGCAAGGTCGCCGAGATAGCCAACGATCGATTCGATCGCATCATCGACGGCTGCTGCGAGTCCAGCGTGTAACTTGGCCTCGCCCAGATGCAGAACCAATCCCTTGAGATCGGAGCAATAGCGGACATGAATGCCGTCGCGACCATGGACATTCATGTTGCTGTTGGTCTTGAGACTCATTTTGGAGACGAGCAGCGGCGCCTTGATGAGCGCCTCCAGGATCAGGAAAAGGATCAGTTCGCCTGCTTCACCGCCGGTCAGGGCGGCGCTTCGTGTGCGTACAAATAGTTCTCGGGCGCGGTCACCGAGCGCAATTATGGCATTTGTGTCGTGCGTAGCAAAGGCAGCATCAAGGACTCGCTTGACCTCACCGCGCGGCAGGCAAAAGGGTATCAGAGCGCGGTAGATGTAATGCACAAGTGCGTCGATGTTAGGGCCGCCGGACCCGAACAGCGGATACACAAACTCACCTGCCAGACCAGGGTGCTCAGGTCGCCAATCGAACCCGATCTGACGGAAATGATCCGCAAAGCCAGCGTGATCACCGCAAAGCGTCTCGAGCGCAGTCTGCAGGACAGATGGCTCAACGCCCGTTCCGTCGACAAGCGCTGATAATTCTTTCTCGCTGCCCCTATCGGACAAGGTCATGATCTTGTCCTTTTTGGAGGCACGGCCAAAAATGCGCCGCGAAAATCAGTTTGGCTACCTGCAAAACGTTACTGCCAGCAATATCCAAACCAAATCCCTTTTTTTGTCCTTGGCATGCCACCCCCACATTATCATCTAGAGATCGCATTTCATGCATCCATACTGGCTTATCATTCACGTTTCGCCGAATCCGATCTGCTCCCGCAATCCAAAAGAGAAGAGAGGAAATAACATGAAGAAATTGTCAAGCAATCCGAGCCTCGCCGATCGCACGGCTGTTGCAGATTCGTTGATAGACTATCCGACTGTGCAACAGGTTTAGTACCCGCTTGAGCAGCGACAACGGCGTGGATAGGCGTAAAGTGGAGATGGTTCTCCGCAGCCGGATGTCTGCTATCCCAATGTCGGCGCTCCGAACCGGACAGTCGCGAATGTCCCATCCCTTGCCGTTAGCAGCCGGGCGGACCACTCCAAGCAACCGCCCGAAGCCAACTGCTCGCGCGTGTTGCATATTTTTGCGGTCGCCCAGACCACATCGCCAGGACGCGGGCGCGCGTTTCGATCTTTACATGACGATCACGAAAGCGCCTCTCGTCAACGCTGAGCCAGACAAAAAAAGGCCGATCAGAAGACCGGCCGATGAGTTTTAGGAGAGGATGCCTGAAAGGCAGGGCCTCTATGGTTGGGTAGCGCTGTCCTGCCAATTGACAAAGGCTGGAGTGCGATTGCGCCTTGCGCAATTGAGGAGGATGCGGGCCTGTCAGAGGCCCAGCTGCTCGAGGCATGCCCCAGCCTGCTGATGATATGTGCCGCCAAAGAGCCGGACATGGACGAGCAGCGGCCACAGCCGATAGACGGGCTGGCGCTCTTCCCAGCCCTGAGCTAGGCCGCAGGCATCGTAGAATATCTGTGGCGGCTGGTCGAACAGCCCCAGCATTGCAAGATCGACCTCGCGGTCGCCATGATAGCATGCAGGGTCGATCAGCCCGCTGATCTGGTCGTGGCCGACAAGGATATTGCCACCCCATAGATCGCCATGGAGGAGGGCTGAGGGCGGGCGATTGGGTATGTGCTCGCCAAGGCGATCGGCGAGCCGCTCGACGCGATGGGCCAGCTGGGCACTGAGATGCGGGACATGGCAGCGCAGGCGTTTCTCCGCCCAGAAGGTGACCCAGTTGTCGGATCGGCCATTGAGGATCGGCACATCGCCAAAGCCGTAATCGCGATCCCAACCATAGGCCGCCTGGCTCGGGGCATGGAGATGATCGAGCAGTTCGGCAAGATGCGCCCAGTTCCGGGCGAGCCGACCGCTCGAGGGCAGGTCTTCAAGCAGCAGAAGATCATCCTGGACTGCCAATATCTGCGGGACCGCCGTGCCGGTCGCCGCGATCGCTGCGAGCATGCGGGCTTCCTCGACAACCCTGTCGCTCCGCTTGGCGATGACATTATCACCGCCTGACAGGGAAAGGCGCGCAACGAAGGAAAGATCGCCGCCTGCAACGCGCGTGACGCTTTCCACATGGCGACCCAGCAATGATGCCGCCTCGGTGAATATCGCTCTCATGCTGCTTTGCCCCTGTCCCCCATCAAGCATGCACCGATCGGATTTCTGCATGCTCATGGCAAGACTGGAGACAGGCGCCAGGCAGGGGCAAGATGAGGCGGCGTCGATAAAAGCAGCCCCGCCGGAGACATCTCCACGGCGGGGCCATAGTTCAGGGAGGTGCCGCCCCAAGGGGGGAAGGAGCGACAGACTGGATATGGTGCGTGTCGATGACTTTACAATGACGATGTCCTTTGCCGCTTGTCGGCATCCTCGACCGTCCAGAATATGGGATTGCGCACCCAGTCGTTGATGGCGGATTCGCGCCAGCCCATGCAGCGGGTGGCAATCCTGATCTGTTTGGGAAAGGTGCCGGCCTGAACCTTGCGATAGAGGGTCGCGCGGCTGAGGCCGGTCCGGTCGAGGACGGTGTTGAGCCGAAGGATGCGGTCGATCGGGGTCGTGGTCATGGCTGGTCCTTGCTGCTGTGGATAAGTCTGATCCCCTTTGCGATGAGCCTCGGTACGAGCTGGGTCGGAGGCAAGGGACTGAGCCCTGTCTGGCGGGCTATGTCATGATCTGGCGTAAGCTGGCGTAGAACAGGAGATGGGAACGGGCGTCTCCGCCTGTGGCGGACTGCGCTCTGCTCCGCTTCGCTCCACCGAGTCGGCGCTGCGCTTGTCTCGTCCCTGTCGGGCGATGATCGCTGACGCATCGCAGCCTTTTGGACTGCTTGCTGCGGCCAGCGCGGCTGCGCCACGCTGACGCCGGTTTGTCTGGGGCCGCCAGAATGACGGGGGTGGGCGTCGGCTTTCTCTAGGCCCGTGCCGGCGGGCCGCAAGCCGGCTGCGCCGGCTCCTCCTCTCGCGTTACGGCCCTGCGGGTGCAGCCCGCCTCATGGGCACGGGCCTGCCGTGCGCCTCCTTGCCGCCCGCCCCCGCCATTCCGGCGGCCGGTGCTGGAGAGGCAGGAGAAAGGGCATGGGTAACATTGAGCGCCAGAGCATCTATGGCGAAGTCACCTCCCGGATCATCGCGGAACTGGAAGCAGGGCATCTTCCCTGGGTGAAACCATGGGACAGCAGCGCCTGTCCCTGCACCATGCCGCAAAATGCCGTCACCGGGCGGCGCTACTCGGGCATCAACATCCTCATCCTGTGGGCGACCGTGATCGAGCGTGGCTTTACCGGTGAGTTGGCATGGGCCGCTCGTTACAAAATTTTGAAAGACGGTTCACGGCGTATCACGGCTTTCATGCTTCCAGGCGACTTTTGCGATCTACACGCCACCCTGCTCCATGCAATGGACCACGCCATTCTGGCCGTGACAAATTGCCGGATCGCCTATGTTGCCAACGAGGAAATAGACCGCATCACCAAAGTGTCGGCCACACTCGCTCGTGCCTTCTGGAGAGCCACTTTGGTGGACGAAGCCATTTTGAGGCAATGGCTGGTCAATAGCGGCCGGCGCAATGCCTTTGAGGCGGTTGCGCATCTCCTGTGCGAACTGCACTTTCGATCACAACTAATCGGGCTTGGGAGCGCCCCCCTCGCATTACCGCTTACTCAGGAAGATCTCGCCGATGCTAGCGGGCTGACTGCTGTGCATGTCAACCGCATGCTTCAACGAATGCGCAAGGAAGGCTTGATCGAAATGGCCAACGGCCAGCTCTTCGTCCCTGATGTTAGGGCTCTGCGTCAAAGTTGCGGCTTCGACCCGAATTATTTCCATCTGAGGCTTTCCGACGATTATCCGTCTGACCGTCCGGAGCATCTGAGCGATGCGACATTGGAATCTTTGGCATAGGCTGACCTCGTGGCGGCGTGCGCAATCAAATCGAAGCGACGATGCCTGCGTCGCCGCTGCTATCGCGCGGTTTGACCATTATTGTCTCGCCCATGAATGATCGGCCCGTGAGGATGATCGGCGTTATCGGTTCGCAAAAATCCGGCGTGTCGAAATGCTTGAGCTCAAACCCAAGCCGGACTGAATCAGCGCCATTGGCGCTGGGGTCGGCCAAACCTACAATGGCGCCATTGATTCTCCTTTGGCGGCGATTGCTCTATCGGATGTCTATCATGCATCTGATGACGGACTCCCTAGCCGGACCCATGCATCATGATGGGCGAAGCATGGTGGAATATTCGCCGTCATTTTCTGCAGGCCCTCAATATCGATAAGCCTCACCAGCGCCTTGCGCCGCTCGAGCAATCCGCTGCTATCCAATCGCTTCAAGGTCCGATTGACATGCACAGCAGTCAAACCAAGCAGTTCACCGAGTTGTTGCTTTGTGAGGGGGACCTCGAACCGGTTTTCCTTCGCCAGTCCTGACGATTTCGCCCGATCATACAGGTCAAGGAGAAACGCTACCATCCGCTCGAGCGCGGAGGTCGCGCCCAGCCAGGACAGTTTCTGCATGAGCGCTACTCGCTCCTTCTGCGTGCTGAGGAACAGGCCTGTAGCAAGACGCGGATTGTCCATCAGCAATTTGCCGATGGCGGCATTTGGGATAGGGCAAATAACTGCATCTGTAAGGGCTTCCAGCGTTTCGCCAGCATGGACGAGGGAAAGGCTGGGGAAGCCGAGCATGTCGCCCGGCAGATGCACTTTGACAATTTGCCGACGACCGTCGCGCAGCATCACAGAGGAGCCGACCCACCCCGCCAGAAGGAAGAAGACGCCGGCAACCTGGTCGCCTTCTCGGCGGATGATATGACGCCGCTTTACGGACCGCTTGCTGCTCGTCCACCCTTCTGCGATCCGAGTTTCCGCAGGCGTGAGAGGCACGAATTCTTCAAGGCGATGATAAGGTGGCAGCATGATCTCTCCGAAGGTCCGGAGTGTCCATCCGCCATTCGCTAACCAAGCGCACTTACAAGGATCAGTCAAAAGCCAGCATTTTTCACCGAAAGTTCAATGCGATTGATGCAGTTTATCCGATCCGCTCTGCAGGCTTCAAGCGCGCGAATTCCTCCGATCACGCATTAGGTCCACAGCCCTGATTTCGATCAATATGCCAGGCATCGTTCCCAATTTGGAAGATGCTAGCTGCTATTTCGAAAGCGCGTACTGAGAAACTCACGATCCAGCATGATCAGGACCTTTCTTGAAATTGGCGCCACTAGGGCATTTCTCCCCGCATATGGCTTTCATCCTGTGTGAAATGGTCCATGATATCGTTCATATGTTCAGCACAGGCGCGCACCAGCACCCAGCTTGGATCGCTCATATTTTGTCTGGCGAGATCCCTTAGGAGGGCAATCTCCTCCGCCATCAGCGTCAGTGCTTCGACATCATCACGCATCTGAAATACCTGGCCTTTCCCGGCTCCTCTCACTGGCTTCAACACGATGCCGCCAGGAAATATCCGCGATCCCAATCTCCTGCTGCGCAGGAAGCGGGATCATTTGCGCCGCCCATCCATTTCTGGGCAAAGGAGAAACGCGGTGATGCAGATGCATTGGCCCAGGACCTTGACGATTGTTCGTCATGGCCAGAGTGCAGGCAATGTCGCACGCGACGCTGCCATGCAGGCTGATATCGAACGCATAAATTTGTCGGATCGCGATGCCGACGTACCTTTGAGCGACCTTGGATGCGATCAGGCTCGCGCGCTCGGTCGCTGGTATTCCACACGGACAATCGGTGCGCGTCCGGATGTACTCCTCGCATCGCCCTATCGGCGCGCTTGCCAGACCGCGGATCTTTTCCGTTGCGCCGGAGGCTGCGAGGACGACATCGAAATTCTTTTTGATGAACGGCTGCGGGAAAAGGAATTCGGGATCCTCGACGGGCTAACCGCTACAGGAATACGTAGCATTGAACCGCAGCAGGCCGAGTTTCGCAGTATCCTGGGGAAATTTTATCATCGTCCGCCAGGTGGCGAGAGCTGGTGTGACGTCATACTACGCTTGCGATCAGTTATGGATACGATCGCGCTGCATCATGCTGACCGGCATGTAATGGTCTTCACCCACCAGGTGGTAGTGCTGTGTCTGCGCTATATCATCGAAGGGATGACCGAGGCCGAGATACTACAGATTGATCGTGAGGCAGACGTCGCCAATTGTGCCATCACCGAATATCAGTTTGATGAGGGCAAAGGCAAGCGTGGTGGGCTATCCCTCATTCGTTACAATGTGACTGCCCCGGTCGAACAGGAAGACATGCTTGTCACCCGCGCGCCCGATGCCATCGCGGGCGCTCGCGGATGACTTGCGACGCGCTCGACGAAGCATGGCTTCTACGGCACCTCCTGCCGGCCATTGAGCGTGGCGCCGATAAGAATGGCCGCGGCCGTGTTCTCGTGGTCGGAGGCGCTGAATTCGTGCCAGGCGCGCTTCGCCTTACTGGCGAAGCCGCCTTGCGCGCCGGCGCAGGAAAGCTCCAACTGGCAACGGTGCAATCCTCCGCACTCTCTCTGGGCGTGTTAGTTCCCGAGGCTGCCATGATTGCCCTGCCTGCCGACAAAAATGGGGAAATCGCGCCAGAGGCCGCAGAAATGCTCGTGACGCGAATGGCAAACTGCGACACTCTTGTTCTGGGACCAAGCATGAGCACCTCAGTAAGCACCCAGGCATTCATCGAAAATATGCTCGCTCGCCTCGACTTTCCTGTTTGTCTCATCCTGGATGCCGCCGCTCTCGTCGCGCTGCGCAAGCTCGATCAGTCTCGATTGCACGGGAAAAATGTCATTCTCACCCCGCATCATGGTGAAATGGCTGCTTTAAGCGGCTTGTCTATAGAAGCGGTTGAAGCGGACCCCGCTTCAGTTGCCATCGAAATGGCTGCTCGCTGGAATGCTGTTATTCTGCTCAAGGGCGGTAGAAGCCACTTGGCATCCCCTGAGGGAGAATGTCTCGCCTACACTGGCGGTTGTGTTGGGCTTGGCACAGGTGGCTCGGGAGATGTACTCGCCGGTCTTGTCGGTGGCCTTGCTGCGCGTGGCGCCTCTCCGCTCACGGCAGCCGCCTGGGGGGTGTGGATTCACGGTCGCGCTGGAACGATCCTGGCGAAGAAGGTTGGACAGATCGGTTTTCTTGCGCGGGAGCTTCTGCCGCTTATTCCTTCGATAATAGATGAACAGGTTGCTAAGACGTCCGCAAGGTGATGGCATCCGGTTCGGCTATTCTGCTGCTCCCCTGGGGTGATCGCTCGCGAAAGCGTACGCGCTGGCATAGGGGTTTTAGCTGAATAATCGCAGCAAAGGAAAAAGTTCTGGACTGCGGCCGATCCGCAGAAGGCTATTCTCCGGTTTGGTTATGGGGCGCCGCAACAGCCTTGGATTCGGGCGACTCTCGCTGCCGCAGGAAGATCGAGAGAAACACAAGGACGGCCGTCGAGAGAAATTCACTCTGCCAATTCTGGAAGGATTCAAACCAGAGTTGTGCGTCGCCAAGATAGGCCAATGTCTCCAGTGGTTTTTCTCCGTGCGCGATGGCCTCTTGCGCCGCGACCTTGGCGCTTTGTGTCCAGTGGATGACGAACGAAGCAATAAAGAGGGCAGCCAGAGTCAAACCGAGCGACTGCGCGTAGAGAGCGCGCCAAATTGGTCCCCATCGCAAGATTCTAGGTGCACCGGGCTTGCTGGCCTGGAGGTCAAGGTCTGCGTCTCGCGGCGGGCCGTCCGGGTCCTTGGACTCCGCCGAACCGCGCTGGATGAGAAAAGCGGTCAACACTACATAGGCTGACATCTGAAGGAACTCGCTCTCCCAATTTTCAAAGACGCTTGAGAGAAATTCGGGGCTCAAGCTGTAGGCGCTGAGTGCTAGCGCCTGCTCACCATGGCGGCGCGCATCCTCAATCTGAACATGCCAGCCGGCGATCCACTGTCCTATGATGCTTATACCAAACAACAACAGCAAGACGAGCGTCAGTCCGTTGTTTCGCAGCATGACCATTTTCCAATCGGACGAGTTGAGGACGTTCAAGCTAACGGCTCTTGCTAACGTCCGTTCCTAAAGCAGGTGACAGGTATTCGCGCCAGAAGCGCCTTACCAATCCATTTATCGCGGACCCCGGCACCCGCTGCGGCACCAACACTGATCTCCATCAATAAGATTTATCCCGGCGCTATGGGTCTATTGCTGCGGCAGTCGCGTTGAGTAGCGGCGAGACCAAGGATCGCCTTTGCTGCGCCCTCATGCTGGCGCAGCCTATTTTCCTATGTCCAAGGAGCTATACCCATGAGCCATGCGACAGACGATGCCGATGCGACCGCTGCAAAGTCGATCGAGCAGAAAAAGGAGGCCGCAACAGCTATCGAGGGGGCGGGCCATGAAAGCTATAGCGGCAAGTCCGTCACCATCAACCGCCCTCGCGCCGACCTCTTTGCCTATTGGCGCGACTTCACCCAGCTGCCCAGCTTCATGGATAATGTGGAGCGCGTGGAAATTCTTGCCACTGACCGCTCCCACTGGGTCGTCAAGGCGCCGGCGGGAAAGGTCGTAGAATGGGACGCTATTATCACCGAAGAGATTGACGGTGAACTGATCGCCTGGGCTTCTGTCGAAGGCGCTGACGTCACCAATAGCGGTCGCATCGAATTTCGCGACGCGGGCGAACGCGGCACAATCGTCACGGCCACCATCGCCTATGATCCGCCCGCCGGGTTCATCGGCAAAATCGTCGCCAAGATGTTCCAGCGCGAACCGGCCATTCAGGCACGGCGCGATCTGCGGCGGTTCAAACAGCTCATGGAAACCGGCGAGGTCGCCACTGCCGCCCGTACTGCACAGCAATTTGCCGAGGAGAAGAACTGATGCGCGCGCTCACTTGG
The DNA here is from genome assembly GCF_056790315.1 of Sphingobium sp. VMM. NCBI lineage: Bacteria > Pseudomonadati > Pseudomonadota > Alphaproteobacteria > Sphingomonadales > Sphingobiaceae > Sphingobium > Sphingobium sp. VMM. Next base: position 131,805 of record NZ_JBXGSI010000013.1, on the reverse strand, counting down.
CACGGCAAGCATGATGTCCGCGTCGATACCGTCGACGACCCTGAAATCCTCAATCCGCGCGATGCCATCATCAAGATTAGTTCGACCGCAATATGCGGTTCGGACCTGCATCTATACGATGGCTACATCCCGACCATGAAAGCCGGCGACATACTCGGCCATGAGTTCATGGGCGAAGTGGTCGAGACCGGTGCAAAATCGACGTTGAAGAAGGGACAGCGGGTCGTGGTGCCTTTCACCATCGCCTGCGGGAACTGCTACCATTGCGGCAAGCATCAATATTCCGCCTGCGATAACGGCAATCCCGCCGACAATCAGGATATCGGCCAGGAAATGTATGGCCAACCAATGTCCGGACTGTTCGGCTACAGCCATCTGACCGGCGGCTATGCAGGTGGGCAGGCCGAATATGTCCGTGTGCCATTTTCCGACGTCGGGCCGATAGTTGTTCCCGATGGGCTGGAAGATGACCAGGTCCTGTTCCTCTCCGATATTCTCCCAACCGGGTGGCAAGCGGCCGAATATGCCGACATCGAGCCGGGCGACACCGTCGCGGTCTGGGGCTGCGGACCGGTCGGCCTTTTCGCGGTCCAGTCCGCCTTCCTGATGGGCGCGCATCGGGTGATCGCGATCGACCATTTTCCTCATCGCCTTGAGCTAGCGAAGCGCTTCGGCGCGGAAACCATCAACTATGAAGAAACGAAGACATATGAGGCGCTGATGGAGATGACTGGCGGCATCGGTCCCGACGCAGTCATCGACGCCGTTGGCCTCGAAGCGCACGGGTTCTTCCTCGACAATGTGGTCGATCAGATTAAGGCATCGATGTTCCTTGGCACCGACAGAACCCATTCGATCCGACAGGCGATCCATGCCTGCCGCAAGGGTGGACGCGTCTCCATGCCAGCCGTTTATGGCGGCTTTGTCGATAAATTCCCTCTGGGCGCCTTCATGGAGAAGGGGCTGACGCTCAAGACCGGCCAGACCAGCGTCCAGCATTACATGCCCGCGCTTCTGAATGCGATCGTCGAAGGGAAGATCGATACGACCTTCCTCATCTCGCACCGCATGGGGCTGGAGGATGCTCCCAAAGGCTACAAGATGTTCCACGATCAGCAGAATGAGGTGACCAAGATCGTGCTGAAGCCCGCTTTTGATCGCGTTGCGGCGTGAGGAGAAAAGACATGGCTAGTAAATTCGCAATCATCTCCGGCGCGTCCAGCGGGATTGGCGCTGAATTGGCAAAACTGGCGGCCGCAGATGGCTATGATCTCCTCGTCGTTGCCGACACGTCGTTTGCCGGTGCCTCGGCTGGACTCGCAAGTTTTGGCGTCGCGGTCGATACGCTCGAGGTCGATCTTTCCTCTGTGCAAGGCGTCGATCAGTTGCTTGATCGAGCCGGCGGGCGACAGGTCGATGTGCTCTGCGCAAATGCCGGACATGGCCTGGGACATGCTTTTCTCGACCAAAAACTGCCCGATTGGCGCCATGTCATCGACACCAATATCACCGGCACCATCTACCTTCTGCAAAAGGTGCTCGGACAGATGGTAGCGCGCGATGAGGGGAAGGTCTTGGTCACCGGCTCGATCGCCGGTTTCATCCCCGGCAGTTTTAACGCGGTCTATAACGGCACCAAGGCCTTCATCGACAATTTTACCGAAGCCTTGCGCAACGAATTGAAGGAACATGAGGGCGTTACGCTGACGACGCTGATGCCCGGCGTGACCGACACGGAATTTTTCGACCGGGCTGGCCTGGGCGCCGACACTTCGGTGGGTGCCGACGACAACAAAGCCGATCCGGCCAAGGTTGCAAAGGATGGCTGGGACGCGCTCTTGGCGGGAAAGGGCCATATCGTTTCCGGATTCTCGAACAAGCTGCAGGTCGCGGCAGCGGGGATCATTCCTCAATCCATGTTGGCTGAGCAGCATCGCAAGATGGCTGAGCCCGACACTGCGCAATAGGAGGCTAAGATGTCTAAAGATACCCGCAAGGTAGCGCGAGGGCCGCTTGGCGATGCTCGTCCTGACCATGAGGCTGAGGATGATCGGCCCAAGGGGAAGCCGGTCGAAGAGGTCGAGGACCGACCCAATGTCGGAACGGTAAAGCCGGAGGACTATCCCGTCGAGGATCGCGATCGAGCGCGTCCGGACTGAAATCTTTCACAACCATCGCTGAAGGCCCGCAATCGCGCAACCCCTCTTACAACTGATGTCGAACGGATCGATCAACATGGGGTTGCTCTCCTAAGCGATGCAGACTCGGGCCAGGCATCAGGGGCATATTTTGCTGCTCGGCATCTTCATTCTCGGCCAATGACAAAATTGTTCGTCGAAATCTTAAATTCAGTTTCTTGGTCTTTCCGTGCTCACGCTCCGAGAGCGTGTGGGATACTGCGGGTCGGCTTGAGACGTTCGTCGCAGTTGCCGCCGACATCCTGACGCTGCTTGACCGCAGTCGTATTAGGCTTGGATCGCCCTGTATGAACGGATTCCTTCCGCACGTGACTGCTTGGCAGATGTTGATGCACGCGCCCGGCGGTGGTTCCTTTGGTCTGGAATTCCGGACGGGACGGTTCGGAGAATGTTGATTCCTTTGAGCGCCTGCTGGGCAAGTGGGCGCAGGGGCCGTTCGAAGTTGAGATCGATGGTTTCAGGCGGAAAGTGCAGAATGATGGGCTCAAAGACGTTGCAGGCGAGATCGAGAGTTTGACGGCTATCTTTGCTGTAAGCTCGTTAATTTCCCCGGCCAACACGATTGGAAGCGCAGCCCTTGATCGCTGGCCTCTCGGGAGGCGACCTCCCATAGCCCGCCAATTGCAAACCAAGAATGCTGCGGCGCCAGTCGGCCCCCGCGGATGCACCTGCCCAAGCAAGATCCAACTGAGCAGAGCAAAATGCGATCTTATGATCTGTGGGGAGATGCGTTAGTAAATTTGTAGACGTGTTGATAAAAAATTTGACTTCGAGATCGAACCTAAATTATATTTTTTCGATACTGGTAGCATAACTGGTATAGATTATTTGCTGTAGTGAAATGTGATCGGAAGATCGGAAAGGTTTGTCATGACAAATGCTCCGTCCCCGGGCACCATTTTTCAAAGTCTTACAGATATTTTGACGTCGCCCCCTCTCTTTGGGGCATCTATAGGGCAGCAGATCCTCCTAATCAGCGAATCCTAGACTTGAGCCCTAGTGCGTCCACCACCTTTCAATGACTTAGATGTGAGGCCGGGCCAGCGCCTATGCACGGGGTCCCATTGGGGTATCAGACCCTATCGAGCGCATTTTCGTTGCAACCCGGCACGATCGGCTCAAAAACACTCGCCGCTCCGCAAGGTATGTCGGTAATCAGGTGACTCACGGATAGAAGACTTTGACACCGTTGCCGACGATGTGGCTATGGTCTCAGCCACTACCGGGGGGACAGCAGTGAAGAATTACTATCGGATCATGCTTGGAAGAAAGAGCGTTCACGCACAGGCGTGCTTCGAGGGTGGTTTTACCGGAACGCATTTCGATATTCACGAAGACCTGTCCGACAAGCTGCCCGAGACGTGGCGGCCTTTCAACGCGGCGTATGTGCCGATCTATCTCGAAATTCACCCCGATAAGAGCAAGGTCGCTGCAGGTTTGGCGTGCGGGGCGATCTGGACAGTATCGAAGGGGTTGCGGCCGGGCGATGTCATCCTCTCCCCCGATGGGGCCGGCCGTTATCGTGTGGGCGAGATTGAAGGGGAATATTGGTACGCGGAAAGCCAAATTCTGCCTCATCGACGTAATGTCCGCTGGCATGACATCCACGTCGACCGGTCGGCGATGAGCGATGCGCTGAAGAACTCTACCGGTTCGATCGGAACTGTCTCGAACATCTCCGGACACGCGCAGGAGATTGAGGCTTTGATCGGCGGATTGCCTGCACCCGCCATAGCGCCGGTTATGACGAGCGAGGGGCTTGTCGAGGACCCTGTGGCTTTCGGCATGGAAAAGCATCTGGAGGATTTCCTCGTCGCCAACTGGGTTCAAACCGAACTGGGCCGCGACTTTGACATTTTCACCGATGAGGGTGAGATTGTCGGTCAGCAGTATCCGACAGATACGGGTGCCCTGGACATTCTGGCGATAAGTAAAGATCGCAAGCGCCTGCTCGTCGTGGAACTGAAAAAGGGCCGCGCAAGCGATGCCGTCGTGGGTCAAATCCTCCGCTACATGGGCTATGTGCAGGATGAACTAGCGGAGGATGGGCAAACCGTCGAAGGTGCGGTCATCGCGCTGGATGACGATCACCGAATCCGCCGAGCACTGGCGATGGTGCCGAGCGTCAGTTTCTTCCGCTACAAAGTGTCTTTCCAGCTGTTGCGAGCATGACTGGTTCGCGTTCTGCTACCAACTATCGCTCAAAAAATTTACTGCGCCTCGCCTCACGATCGTCGATGCTCAACTGCAAGCATAAGATTTAAGAAGGAAGTCCAGTCCCATATTATCCGCAATCTGATCATGCGGGATGAGCGCGTAACGCCAAGGCTTTCCGCCACTCTGCCGAGCATGTTCGCTTGCCCACTGGCACCATTGAACCGCGACATCACGCTTCGCGAGCACATCCGCATCGCTTAAAGGCACTTGTGTTGGACGACGAGGTCTTGGAGCGGAGAAGCGTTACAGTGGTGGCCGCGCCCACGATCTTGGGGAGCCTCGGCATCACAACGGGACAGAGCGAGGAAGGCGCGAAATATGCGGGGCCGCCACCCGCGCGAGCCTTCGACAATCCCGAAGCCGAGAAGGTGGCTCAGCTTGCCTATGAGGCGATACGGAAGCTGTCCCGTTCGCCTGGGACAGTTCCAGACATCAGTTATATCTCGCGGCCGGAGGTGCAGGCTCAGCTCGTGCGAGAGGTCCAGAGCCAGTATCGACCGCAACAAATGGAACTGGAAGGCGTTGCGCCGCCGGCACCCGATTTTGCTACGGTGATCACGAAAACCGCCGCGCTCGTGGTTGACCGCACGATCAACATTCCTCGCATTTCGGTGTCACCCAAAGGAGAGATCAAAGCGGGGTTCAGGCCCTTCACGCTTGATCTTAGCAGCATGACCTATGTGGCACCCGATGAAACACTCTGGGCGCAGTATCTGGGGCGAAATGAGGGGCATTCCATCGGCATGTCGCAGGGCAATTTTCTCGAAAATCGCCCGGAAGATTATGTCGTCAGCGGCCTGATCGACTTCCCCGACGTATCCTATGACGACAATGCCGACCTGCTTTACGATCTGGGCGGTCAGGTCGTGCAGCATTTCCATTCCTACCTTTCGGCGGAGGACACGCTGCGCCTACCGCCGAGCTTCCGAACTCGGATGAGCAGGACAAAAATATGCGACGCGACATTTGGAACGATGCGGAGGTCGCAACGGTGCTCACACTGTTGCAACGGCTGGCAAGAGAGGAGACCCTCATCGAAGGACTCTCACGACGGGGCGATCCGGCGATCGGCGTTATATGCATGGCCGAAGCGCTTCATCAGTTCCGAGCCGCCGCGCGGAATGCCGGACGGTCCGAACTCAGAACCGTCCAGGCGATGCCGAGGTCGACCCACCGGACCGTGAGATCCCAACATCGCAGGCTTTTCGAGCGCGGCTACCTTCTTCCTCAAGGGCATCTGCCCGCGAACCTTGAGGTGTTGCTCGTGCCCGGCATCGGCGCGTTGGTGAACGTCCATCTTCGCCTGGGCCATCATTCCGTGCCGGTGGGCGGCCTAGTAACAAATCCGAAGCGACTTGCCCGAATGGTCGAGCGTCTCGACCCATCGGCAGTCACGGGCTGGGATGAGGCTTGGCGGGCCAGCGTTCAGAACGATGTCGCAGGAGCATCTTTCCCGCGCAGAACGTGACCAATCAATTGAGCGTTCATTTACCATGGTTAACGCTCGAGCGCTGCCATCTCGCCCGATGGCCCAGCTTGAAGGAACGTCCGCTTTCAGGATTTGCGGCTGGTTCGGCGAATGACCGCTCATGAGGCGCATACCTGCCAGGCGGCTTCGTGCTGAGCGGGTCGCTTGTCCTGGCGAAAGCTGCCGTTCAAAGCCCGATCGGGGGGCGACGCACTTTGGTCGGTGATTGAGTCCGAGAGAGCGTCAGCTATCCCCGCAACCCGGCTCTAATCCGGACGGTCGCCTACTGGCCATGTGGGCCAAGGGGCGCACCGCCGCCGTCGGCCCTTCTTTGACACAGCTCTCGATGCCAAGTCGAGCTGGCCAAATGGCACGACACGCGAACTGCTGGACGATCCTGACGGCGATTAGATAATCTATAGATGATTTGATAAAATAATTGACTTCGAGATCGAACCTGAATTACAATTTTCGGATACTGGTAGTATAACTTGTATTAAATTGTTGCTTTTGTGAAATGTGATCGGAAGATCGGAAAGGTTTGTCATGACAAATGCTCGGTCCCCGGCACCATTTCCCAAAGCATCGCAAATTTCGTCCTACCAAGGGGCGGCGTTGATTATTTCAGCACTCGCCGCAGGACTCCCCCAATCAATCCAGCGATCAGAAACTGAAGCTGAGCGAGAGCGAGGCGACATTGTCGTTGCTGTCGTCGGCATCGGGGCGGAAGCCATGCTGATGGAGATAGCCGATCTCCGCATTCACATTCTTGGCCAGCGGCGTGGTGATCGCGATCATGTTGCGCATCCGCTCCTCGCCCTGGATACGCTGGAAATTGGTCTTGTTGAGATCGATGAAACTTTCATGGCTGAGGATCAGCGCGGTCTTGCCGCCTTCCTTGAAGGGCATGGTCAGCTTCACATAGGGCCGCAGGCGCCAGGCGGTGCCGTCAATTCCTTCGCGCCAGCGCTGCTCCATCCGCATCCGCGCGCTGACCGACACAGGGCCGAGCTTGAGGATATTGTCGACCGTCACCTGCTCGCGGACGCGATGCTCCATCACGGTGAAATCGCCGCCATCATATTGCGGGTCATGGGTGTAGCCCGCCCAGACCGTCACCTGCTTATTGAGCTTGTAGCCCACCAGCGTGTTGCTCTCGATCTCGTACAGGCCGTCGCGATCATTGCTGAAGCGGGCGACGATCTCCTGCTGGAGGCGCCAATGATCTGACAGCTTCACCGTCGCGCTGGTGGTAGTCCAGAGTTGCTCATCCTCGCTGGCATGCGCGGTCGCGGGCAGCGCCATCAGGACGAAAAGACAGAGGGACAGGCGGCGCATCGGGCATTGCTCTCCAACAGGGTTGGCGGGCCTCTATGACGATTCGATTACATGACAGCGTCAGTTTGATTGCCATTTTGTGACAATGGCAGTCCGGATGATTACTGATGCGCACATCCTCCGTCCGGCATTCGGCAGGCCGGAACATGTCGCGCCAAATCAGCCTGTTACATATTGCAATATAGTCGCAATATCATTAGCCGAGCGACATTGGGGAGAGGCCAGAAGGAGCGAACCGGCTCCATTCCTTATCCATTTCAACGGGATCGCCGCCTTGCCCAGCCTCCGCCTCGCGCGCCTTTGCGCCCTGCCCTTCCTGTTCGCGCCACTGCCCGTGCTGGCACAGGCGCCGCTTGATGCGGCCGCCGGCGAGAGCGACATCCTGGTCACCGCCCGCGCACAGAAACTCTATCGCGTCGAGGATAGCGAGATCGGCAAGATCCCGGCCGATCCGATGGACATTCCCCAATCCGTCCAAGTCATCACCAGCGAGTTGATCCGTGACCAGGGCGCACGCGACATCACCGACCTTTATCGCAATGTCGCCGGCGTCAGCGCCAACCAATATGCCACCGTTACCTATCGCGGTTTCCGGCAGGAATCGATGTTCTATGACGGGCTGCGCGGCGACCCGTTCCAGGGCTTCGCCGTGCCGAACCTGTTCAGCATCGACCGGGTCGAGTTTCTCAAAGGTCCGGTCGGCATGCTTTATGGCGCCAGTTCGCCGGGCGGCATGGTCAATTATGTCACCAAGAAGCCGCAGGACAAGTTCGCCGCATCGGTACGCGCGGTGGTCGGCAATTATGACCGCTATGGCGCATCGGGCGAAGTGACCGGACCGATCGACGCAAATGGCGTGGTCGCCGGGCGCGCCGGCCTGTTCTATGAAAGTTTCGACACGGTGCAGCGCTTTTCCGGCAGTCGCAGCCTGGTCGCGGACGGCGGGCTGAAGTTCAAGCTGGCGCCCGACACCAGCCTGACGGTGCAGGCGACCCGTTATGACCAGGATCTGCCGGGCAACCGGCTGCGCGGCGTGGCGATCGATGCAGACGGGAATTTCCTGGCCGATCGCAACTGGACCCATAATGAGAAAAACGACAGACTGGACCTGAAAGGCACGGTGCTGCAGGCACGGCTCGACAGCCGGCTGTCGGATGCGGTCAGCATCAATGCATCGGGTCGCTGGTTCCGCTATACCGAATATCAGCGCTATCATGAGCCGCTGGGGCCGATCGACACCGACGGCGATGGCGTGGTCGATACCCAGCCACGCGAATTTCGCTCGCAGCATCGCACGATCGAGGGCGCTAGCCTGGCGAGCAACATGATCGCCAGGCTGGAGACCGGCGGGATCAAGCATACATTGCTGGTCGGCGCCGACTGGTATCGCGAGACCCAGGATTTCAGCGGCGTGACGATCAAGGGCGTGCCGGGCCTGTCGCTCAGCAATCCCGTCTATGGGCTGAGCAACCCGACCGAGGCGGACCTGGCCGGCCTGACGCCGGAAGTGAATGCGTCGCGCGCCCATCGCTATGGCGTCTATGCCCAGGAACAGGCCGATATCGGCGAGCATGTCATTCTGGTCGGCGGCGTGCGCCATGACTGGTTCGACGACAAGGACGAGATTGGCGGCGCCTATGCCGATGGCGGTCGCTGGAGCTGGCGCGTCGGCGGCATCTACAAGCCGGTCCAGTCGGTGTCCCTCTATAGCAGCTATGCCCAGAGCTTCGAGCCGCAAAGCCCCGGCAACCAGAACCCGGCCGTCGGCGGCCCCTTCGCCCCGATCGCCAGCCGCCAGTTCGAGGTCGGCGCCAAGGGCGAACTGATGCAGGGCAAATTGCAACCGACGATCGCGCTCTATCATATCGTGCGCAACGGCATCGTGCAGGTCGATCCCGATCTGGAACCGGTCAATGGCCTGGACCAGCTGTCGCCGGTCGGCGAAATCACCAGCAAGGGGATCGAGCTGACGGTGGCGGCGGATATCAGCAAGAATTGGGTGCTGACCGCCAATTACGCCTATAATGACGCGCGCATCACCGACAGTGCGGACGGCGCGACGATCGACAATGCGGTCGGCGGCCGCTTCCCCAACGCCCCGCATCATCAGGCCGGGCTATGGTCCCGCTATCAGATCCCCGCCTGGGGCACGGCGCTGGCGCTGGGCGGCCAATATGTGTCGGGGCAGATCGACCGGCGCGGCGCGCATATTCCCGGCCTTACCGTGTTCGACGGCAGCATCACCCAGGATCTGGGTTTTGCCGAGGCGATGATCCGGGTCGAGAACATCTTCGACAAGACCTATGCCGTCGCCACCTTCGACGCGCGCAAGGGCGCCTTTGTCGGCCGGCCGCGCACCGTCTTCCTGGAATTGCGGCGCGACTTCTGACGGTCGCGCCGCGCCCCGATCAGGCGGGGTTATGCGCTTTCAGAAAGGCTTCGAGCTGCTGGAGAAATTCCAGCCGGTCTGCCTGGCGCGAGAAGAAATGGTCGGCCAGCGGCTGTTCGACATAGATATAGTCGCGGCCATCCACCTTGCCGGCAGCCTTGAGCTTTTCCGCCATTTCGCGGGACTGGCCGACCGGTACGCGCCGGTCCTTCTTGCCATGCATCAGCAGGATCGGCGCCGAGAAGCCGGCAGCATAATTGATCGGCGAGACGACAGCAAAATCGGGCGCCTGTTCCTTCAGCCAGTCACCGCTGGCGCCGGAATTCAGGAAGCGCCGGTCATAGCGCATCATCGCGCCCAGATCCGACACGCCGGCATAGGAGACGGCGCAGCGATATTTGCCGCCATCGCGCTGGGCCGCGCGCATCGCGGCATAGCCACCATAGGAGGCGCCGACGACGCATACCCGCTTGGCGTCCGCAATGCCCTGCTTCACTGCCCAATCGACCGCATCATTGAGGTCATCCTGCATGGCACGGCCCCATTGGCCCTCGCCCTTGGCCGCGAATTCGGTACCATAGCCCGACGAGCCACGATAATTGGGCTGGATCACCGCATAGCCACGATTGGCCAGGAACTGCACCCACCAATCCCAGGTCTCCGCATCGCGGGCGAAGGGGCCGCCATGGGGCATCAGAATTAAAGGAAGATCCTTCGCCTCCTTGCCATAAGGCAGGGTCAGCACCGCCGCGATCTCCAGACCGTCACGCGCGTTGTAACGGATCGTCTTGACCGGCGAGAGTTGAGGCCGGACGCCCAGCGTCTCGCTGACCTTCGATAGCAGCGACATGGCGCCATAATCGGTGTCGTAATAATAATAGGCCCCCGGTTGGCTGGCCGCACCGACATGGACGATCAGTTTCTTCAAATCCTGGCTGGTCGAGATGATGCGCGCGCGGCGATCGCCCACGGCCTTGTCGATATCCGCCTGAATCTTCGCCAAAGTCGGGTCGAACCAGTGAACGGCTGGCGCGTCGGCCGTGTAGCGCACGCCCGCCATGCCGGTGCCAGCGGCATCAACCTCCAGCCCGCCAAGATCGAAGCCGGGCGCTTCATAGAGCTTTTTGCCCAATTCAAGCGTGCCTAGGTCCAGTTCATAGAAGGCATCGGTGCCGTCGCGATCGTCGCTGGCGATCGCCTTGCCCGGATCGGCAGTGAACAGCATCGGCACGATCAGCGATTCATGGCGGCGCCGATTAGCCTTGTCGACCACGCGGAAGCTGCCGCGACCATCGGGGCGGTAGAGCAGTTTCGAGGAACGGGTCGTGTCATTATAGCCCACCCCCATGCGCACCGCGCCAGTCACATCGGCATACCAGCTGCGCACATATTGGCGCGACGCAACGACGGTGCGCATCTTGCCGGTGCTGACGTCCACCTCGCTGACCTGCGGCCAGAAACCAAGATCATCATAATAGATGGAGGTCTGGTAGGAGAGCAGGATGCGCGGGCTGCCATCACGGGCGACCCAGATGACATCGTCGCCATTTTGCGCGGCGACAGCCTTGGCAAGGATGCTGGCCTTGGTGCCGTCCGCCTTGATGCTGGCGACGCGGCTGATCGACCAGGGCATGCCCTGCACATTGGTTTCTGCGCCGATGCCGACGATCAGCCAGTCATTATTGACCCAGCGCCACCAGTTGAGGTCATTTTCGCCCAGGCCCATGGTGCGAACATTGCCGCCTTTCACTTCGGCGATCACCAATTGCTGCACGCCCTTGATCGCGATCCGCGCGGCGACGCGCGCGCCATCAGGCGAGAGTTCGGGTGAATCCATTGCCGGCAGTTCGGCGAAGGCCTCGATCGGCCAGGTCTTGGCGGTTGTCGCGGACACCTTGGCAGCCTCGGCCTTGATCGCATCGGTTTGCGCAGAGACAGCAGGTGCAAAAGCCGCGAGCGCGCAGGCTGCGGCGGATAGAATCGGTTTCAAACATACCCCCCAGTCAAACATGACCCCGCCCGTTGCCGGGCGGGGTCATCGTCAGTCCGGCGATTTAAAACCGGGTTAAGCGCCGTGTGCAAGCGCCGCGAGCAACAAGAGCGCCACGATATTGGTGATCTTGATCATCGGGTTGACCGCCGGGCCGGCGGTGTCCTTGTAGGGATCACCCACGGTGTCGCCGGTCACCGCCGCTTTGTGCGCTTCGCTGCCCTTGCCGCCATGATGGCCATCCTCGATATATTTCTTGGCATTGTCCCAGGCGCCGCCGCCCGAGGTCATCGACAGGGCGACGAACAGACCCGAGACGATGACGCCCAGCAGCAGGGCGCCCAGCGCGGCAAAGCCGTTGGGTACGCCCGCGACCGCCGCAATGATGAAATAGACCGCGATCGGCGCCAGCACCGGCAGCAGCGACGGGATGATCATCTCCTTGATCGCGGCGCGGGTGACGAGGTCGACGGTGCGGGCATAATTGGGGCGCGACGTCCCCTCCATGATGCCCTTGTTGGTGGCGAACTGGTCACGCACATCCTTGACCACGTCGCCGGCCGCCCGGCCGACCGCCGTCATCCCCATCGCGCCGAACAGATAGGGCAGCAGCGCGCCCAGCAGCAGGCCGACGATGACATAGGGGTTGGACAGGCTGAAATCGACCGGCTCGGTGAGGCCGAGCGCCGAGTTGTAGAATTTCAGATCCTCCGTATAGGCGCCGAACAGCACCAGAGCCGCCAGGCCGGCCGAGCCGATGGCATAGCCCTTGGTCACCGCCTTGGTGGTGTTGCCGACCGCGTCGAGCGCATCGGTCTTCACCCGGACGCTGTCGTCGAGATGGGCCATTTCGGCGATGCCGCCGGCATTGTCGGTGACCGGGCCATAGGCGTCGAGCGCGACCACCATGCCGGCCAGCGCCAGCATCGCGGTGGCGGCAAAGGCGATGCCGATCAGGCCCGCCAGCTGATAGGCGACGATGATACCGACCACGATCACGATCGTCGGCAGCGCGGTGGATTCCAGGCTGATGGCGAGGCCCTGAATGACATTGGTGCCATGGCCGGTTTCCGATGCCTTGGCGATCGAGCGGACCGGGCGGTAATTGGTGCCGGTATAATATTCGGTGATGACGACCAGCAGGCCGGTGACGGCAAGGCCCACCATCATCGACCAGAACAGCGCCATGCCGGTATAGCCGCCAACGCCATCCAGATCGGTGCCGAACGGCGTGTCGAGATCGCCCAGCGTATAATGGGTGACGAACCAGAGCGCGGGGATCGACAGGATCGCGGTGGTCCAGAAACCCTTGTAGAGCGCGCCCATGATCGACTGGCTGGCGCCGAGACGGACCATATAGGTGCCGATGATCGAGGTGATGATGCACACGCCGCCGACGATCAGCGGCAAGGCCATCAAGCGCATCAGGAAGGCGTTGTCGACGCCGGTTACCAGCAATGCGGTCAGCACCATGGTGGCGCCGACGGTGACGACATAGGTTTCGAACAGGTCGGCCGCCATGCCGGCGCAGTCGCCGACATTGTCGCCGACATTGTCCGCGATCACCGCCGGGTTGCGCGGATCATCCTCCGGAATGCCGGCCTCCACCTTGCCGACCAGATCGGCACCGACATCGGCCGCCTTGGTGAAGATGCCGCCGCCCAGCCGGGCGAAGATGGAAATGAGCGACGCACCAAAAGCCAGCGCAACCAGGCTGTCGATCACCAGCCGGTCATCGGGGGCATGGCCGGCCGGGCCGGTCAGATACCAGAAGAAGACACTGATTGCGAGCAAGGCAAGGCCCGCCACCAGCATGCCGGTGATCGCTCCGGCGCGGAAGGCGACGGTGAGACCGCTCTGCAACGTGCCGCGCGAGGCTTCCGCCGTGCGCACATTGGCGCGGACCGAAATGTTCATGCCGATGAAGCCGGCCGCGCCCGACAGGATCGCGCCGATCAGGAAGCCGACGGCAGAAGTTATCCCCAGGAAAAGGAAGACAAGGACGGCGACAACGATGCCGACAATGGCGATGGTGGTATATTGGCGGCCGAGATAGGCCTTCGCCCCTTCCTGGATTGCCCCCGCAATCGCCTGCATGGTTTCATTGCCCGCCGGTGCGGCAAGCACCTGGCGACTGGTGAAAAGCCCGTAGAGCACGGCCAGCAGGCCGCACCCTATGGCGATATAGACTATCTGCATGCTTGTTCCTCTCCCCCTATTGTTGCTGTCATCGATCGCTCCGCAGGGAATGACGGGCGGGCGAAGGGCGCAACAGCGGGCGGCCGGACGGGGGAACGCCGGCATCGGGCACCGCGTCAATCAGCAACAGGACGATGCGCATCGGGCGCTCCAACCGGCTGAGAATAGAGTGATAGGAAGCTACAGGTCAGGCGCCGCGCGTCAAGCCGGTAGCGCAATGATCCAGATCAGCCATGTTCCCAGCCGAGCCGGTCGGGCAGCGGCATGACCGCACCGTCGATCAGCAGGGTCAGGCCCGCCCCTTCTGCGAAACGGCCGATCGGGATCGCGCGCACCGGCGGCGACACGCCGGGCGGCAGCGCGAAAAGCAGTTCATAATCATCGCCGGCACGGGCAGCGGCGAGCTGCGTCGCGGTGCTGGCGCCGCGCACGCTTTCGAGCGCCGTGGATAGCGGGATATGGTCGATGGTGACGGCGAGGTTGCTGGCCGCGCCCATGCGTGCCGCGTCGATCAGCAGACCGTCGGACAGGTCCATCATCGCGGTCGCGAGGCGGGCAAGCAAGCCCCCCTCTGCCAGACGCGGGCGCGGTCGGCGATAGGCGGCGACCAGCGGACCGGATGCGGCAGGATCGGCGCGGGCAAGGTCGAGACCGATCCCGGCATCGCCGACCGGCCCGGTGACATAGAGGCGGTCGCCCGCCCGCGCGCCGGCGCGGCTGGGCACGGGCGTGCTGGTCGCCTCCCCAATCGCGGTCAGGCTGTAGCTGCGCGGCGCGCCGGCCGGCATGCTGACCGTGTCGCCACCGAGCAGCGGCATGGCGTGGCGTTCCAGCGCCTCCCCCAGACCTTCGAGGAAAGCCGCATCCCAGTCGTCATCGCCCGACAGGCTGTAGTTGAGCAGGCAGCCCACCGGTTTCGCGCCCTTGGCGGCGAGGTCCGACAGATTTACCGCCGCCAGTTTCCAGCCGATATCGGCCGGCGGATCGGTGGGGAGATAATGGACGCCCTCCACCATCGTGTCGCTGGTGAGGATGAGGCGCGTGTCGCCGACCGGCAGCACCGCGACATCGTCCTGCAACCCCTGCGCGGCGGGATCATGGGCGAGCAGGCGCAGCAGGGTGAGGAAGCGGGATTCGGCGGACATGATGTAATCTCTATCCCAGCACCCGCTTCTACAGAAATCATCCGTCATCCCCGCGGACGCGGGGATCCATTGCGCGCTATGTTCGCGAGGAAGCGCTGAATGGATCCCGGATCAAGTCCGGGATGAAGTCCATTACAGAACGCGTCCGTGCAACCTTATTTCCGCACGTCCTTCGACACGCCGTCGAGCAGGCCGTTGACGAAGCCGGCTTCGCGCTTGTCGTAGAAGGCGTGGGCGACGTCGACATATTCGCTGATGACGGTGCCGGTGGCGACGTCCTGACGAGCGAGCAGTTCATAGGTGCCCGCGCGCAGGATCTGGCGCATCGGCTTGTCAAGGCGGTTGAGGGTCCAGCCGCTCGACAGGCGGGCGCTGATCAGCCCGTCAATCTCGGCGCGACGGCGATCGACGCCCGACACGACATCATCGAAGAAATTCTGTTCGGCCTCGGCATAGGTCACGTCCTCGATCGTCGCACCCAAGCGATGTTCGTGGAATTCGTGCAGCAGCAGATGGAGCGGCGTGCCCTCCATTTCGAGCTGGTAGAGCGCCTGGACCGCGGCGAGGCGCGCGGCGGAGCGGGATTTGGAGCGGTCGTTCATGCGGCTTTCTAATCCGTGAATATCATGCCTGTCGAGAAGCCCGCATAACCGGTTCTCGACAGGCTCGAACCGAACGGGAAGAAATCAGAGCCGCAGCGCGACCGATGCGGCGTGAGCGGGCAGTCCTTCCGCCTCCGCCAGAGCGACGGCCGCGGGGCCGATCGCCTGGATCGCGTCGGGGGTAAGGCCAAGAAAACTGGTGCGCTTCATGAAATCGAGCACCGAAAGGCCCGAGGAAAAGCGCGCCCGGCGACCGGTCGGCAGCACATGGTTGGGGCCAGCGACATAATCGCCCACCGCCTCGGGCGTCATGCGGCCAAGGAAGACCGAGCCGGCATGACGGACCTGCGCGAAATAGCGGTCGGGATCGTCCACCGCCAGTTCCAGATGTTCGGGCGCGAGTCGATCGACCAGCGGCATCGCTTCATCCAGGTCGCGCACCAGGATGATCGCGCCATTGGCGGCCCAGCTGGTGGTGGCGACGGCCTGCGTCGACAGCAGCGGCAAGCGGCGCATGACGGCCTGTTCGACGGCATCGGCAAAGGCGGCATCGTCGGTGAAGAGGATCGACTGGCTGGTCGGGTCATGTTCCGACTGGCTCAGGAGATCGGCAGCGATCCAGTCGGCGTCGTTCCGGCCATCGGCGACGACGACGATTTCGGACGGACCGGCGACCATGTCGATGCCGACCACGCCATAAAGCTGGCGCTTGGCTTCGGCGACCCAGGCATTGCCGGGACCGGTGATGACGTCGACCGGCTTGATCCGTTCGGTGCCATAGGCCAGCGCGGCGACGGCCTGCGCGCCACCGACGCGCCAGATCTCCTCGATCCCCGCAATCTGGGCAGCGGCCAGCACCAGCGGGTTGATCTCGCCTTTCGGCGTCGGTGTCACCATGGCGATGCGCTGCACGCCCGCGACCTTGGCCGGGATGACGTTCATCAGCAGCGAGCTGGGATAGGCGGCGCGGCCACCCGGCACATAGAGGCCAGCAGCATCCACCGCGGTCCAGCGCGCGCCGAGGCGCACGCCGGCGGCGTCGATACCGTCACTATCCACCGGCCTTTGCTTTTCATGATAGGCAGTGATGCGCGCGGCCGCGAGTTCGAGCGCATCGCGCAGCGGCGTCGACAGGCCATCGAGCGCGGCGCGGCAATCGGCCGGGTCGACCGCCCAGCCGCTGACGTCCAGATCATGATGGTCGAAGCGGCTGGTATAATCGGCCAGTGCGGTGTCGCCATGGGCGCGCACGGCCGTCAATATGGCGCTGACGTCGCGCGACACATCCTCATCCGCCTCGCGCCGGGCATCGACCAGGGCGGTGAAATCGGCGGCGAAGCCGGCGGCCTTGCTGTCGAGCCTAAGCGGCATCGCGCACCTCCACGGCCTTGCGGAACGCCTCCACCAGCGTGGTGAGATCGGCCGAACGCATCTTGTAGGCGGCGCGATTGACGATCAGCCGCGCCGAGACCGGCATGATGATCGCGGTTTCAACCAGGCCATTGGCCTTGAGCGTGGCGCCCGAGGACACAAGGTCGACGATGCGACGCGACAGGCCGAGCGAGGGGGCCAGTTCCATCGCGCCATTCAGCTTCACGCATTCGGCCTGAAGCCCGCGCGCCTCATAATATTTGCGGGTGAGATGGGGATATTTGGTGGCGACGCGGACATGGCTCATCGCCGCCTGATCTTCATCCCCGGCATCCGCCGGCTCGGCGACCGACAGGCGGCAATGGCCGATATTGAGGTCCACCGGCGCGTAAAGTTCGGAATAATCGAACTCATCGACCACGTCGGAACCGACAATGCCGATCTGTGCTGCGCCATGGGCGACGAAGGTCGCCACGTCGAAGGCGCGCACGCGGATGATCGACACGTCGGGCCGGTTGGTGGCGAAGCGCAGCGCCCGGCTCTTCTTGTCATGAAATTCCGCCTCCGGTTCGATACCGGCTTTGGCGAGCAGGGGCAGCGCCTCTTCGAGGATGCGGCCCTTGGGGATGGCGAAGGTGATCGGGCGAGTCATGACCCGCGGGCCTTAGCCATCGATGCGCCAAAGCACAAGATTTTCGGGCCAGGAAGGACGGGAAGCTCAGCCCCAGAAGCGCCTGGTGTCGAGCAGAGCGGCATAGGCCTTTTCGGCGCGGCGCAGCAGGCGGCGCTGCGCCTTGTCATCCGGCGCGGGCCAATCGAAGTCGATACCGGCCGCCGCGAGGGTGGCGGGCGCGGTCGCCAGATCGTTGAGCGCCCCCAAATCATCCTGCAGCTTTTCCAGCATGGCGGAGAAGGCCGCATGGCGTCGCTGCTGTTTGTTCTTCGGAAAAAGCGGCGCGAAAAATTCGCTGGCGTAGCGGAGTTTCTTTGCGGCGATGCGAGCCTTGTGGCGCCGCTGGTCGCTGCGCCTGGCAAGATTCTTCGCCTTGCGCTTCAGTCGCTTGCGTCGATCCGACAGGATTTCTGCAGCGAAGGGCCTGACAGGCGCATGCAGCAACGCGGCATCGGTCGGCTGGCTACACCAGTCGCCCAGCGCCAGCCATTCTGCGAGGTCCAGCATCAGGATTCGGGTCTCGCGCGCCTGCAGGCGAAGCTCGGCGTCGGCCAGCGCTTCCGCCCGGACAAGCGCGAGGCGAGCGGTGGCATCATCAGGCAGGCTGGGCAGCAGCACGTCGATATTGCGGACCCGGCCAAGTGTGGCGGCGAGTGCTCGCAGACCATCCTTCAGCGGCGCGATTGCCGGATCGCCCGCCAGCACAGGCGCAAAGATCGACAGCGCCGAGCGCAACCGGCGCAGCCCTACCCGCGCCTGATGCAGCGCGCCGGGCGCACCGGTGGTGAACAGCAGATCCTCGTTCAGGCGGAATTGGCGGATGCAGCCCTGGGCGATGGCACGAAAGGCCTGTTCGACGGTTGCGTCGGGCGCGATCGCAATGGGTTCGGCCTTAGCCGGCTTGCGCCGTTCCTTCGCGAGCAGGGCATAACCGCGATCCGACTTGGAGCGCATGCCCAGACGGAGCGGCACCAGGTCGTTGAGCTGGCGGGCCATCGAAAAAAGCAGGGCTGGTTCACCCGACAATAATTCCAGTTCCACCTCTGCCAGCGGGGTGGCACGACGGCCGACCCGAACCCGGCCGATATCGATCGCGCATTCGACACCCTGCCCGTCCCGATCGAGCCGATGCACGGTGCGTTCGATATCGGTGACAAAAATCTTGTCGGCGGTCGCGACAGTGGCGGCGCCGACGGCCCGATCGAGCGGATCGGGAATCGCATCGAACAGCGGGACATTGCCCTCGACCGGCTTTTCCCATTCCGAGCGGGCAAAGAGGCCAGCCGCCCTGCCGCCATCGGCCTTAATCGTCTGGACATGGGCCCGCCCCTTGCGCCGGACGCGCAGGGAAAAGCCGGCACGGTGCAGATCGAGCGCGGGGGTGTCGAAATAGGTCGCGACAAGATGCGCCGCCTGCCCCTTCTGCCCTGCGAACAAAGGTGCATCGGCCAGCAGGGCGCGATCGGCCGGGTCAAATTCCAGCTTCAGCTCGACTTCGCGGTTGTCCATCCGTGCGCCCCTTGTTGCGAGCGGTGCCGTCAGGGCGGGGACGCTAGATCGAATCGGGCACGAAAGGAAATATAATTGTCACAATTGGCCGCGCCGCCGGCTCAGGCGGCCTCGGCCAGCGCAGCCTCGGTCGCGGCGATCCAGCCGCCGCCCAGTACCTGATCGCCGGCATAGAGGACTGCGGCCTGCCCTGGTGCGACACCATATTCGGGCGCGTCGAAGATCAGCCGATCGCCTTCGAGGCGCGCCGGAACCGGCTTGGCCATGGAGCGGACCTTGGCGGTCAGCGGCCCGGTAAAATCGCGACCAAGCCAGTTGATGTCGCTGAGGCGCGCGCCCGACACGGCCAGCGCAACCTTTGGCCCGACGATCACCCGCCGTCCTTCGGCATCGAGCCGCACGACATAGAGCGGTTCGGCCTGGCCACCGATTTCCAGCCCCTTGCGCTGGCCGACCGTGTAATGGATCAGCCCCCTGTGCCGGCCCAGTACCCGGCCGTCGACATGGACGATGTCGCCGCCCTCGCCCGCATCGGGGCGCAGCTTGCGCACGATCTTGGCATAATCGCCATCGGGCACGAAGCAGATGTCCTGGCTGTCGGGCTTCAACGCCACCGACAGGCCGAGTTCGGCGGCGATCTCGCGCACCTGCGGCTTGGGCAGGCCGCCCAGCGGGAAACGCAGATAGTCGAGCTGGGCCTGAGTCGTGGCGAACAGGAAATAGCTCTGGTCGCGCGCCGGATCGGCGGCGCGATGCAGTTCGGCGCCCTGCGGCCCTTCGACCCGGCGGACATAATGACCGGTCGCCAGGCAATCGGCACCCAGGTCGCGCGCGATCTGGAACAGGTCGGTGAACTTCACCCCCATATTGCATTTCACGCACGGGATCGGGGTGCGGCCGGCCATATATTCATCGGCAAAGTCGGCGATCACCGAATCGCGAAACTGGCTTTCATAATCAAAGACATAATGCGCAATGCCGATGCGGTCGGCGACGGCGCGCGCATCGCGGATGTCCTGGCCCGCGCAACAGCTGCCTGTACGGCCGACGGCGGCGCCATGATCATAAAGCTGGAGCGTCACGCCGATCACTTCCGCGCCGGTCTTCGCGGCGAGCGCGGCGACGACGCTGCTGTCCACGCCACCGGACATGGCAACGACAATGCGCCGCTGCGAGAGCGGCTCTGGGAGCTGAAATTCGGGCTGCATGGCCGCCCATATAGTCGCACGCGGCGCCGCGTTCCAGCACCTTCCCCAAAGAGGCGCATCGTTTCGATGACGAAAATGTGTCCGGCATTTACCGGACCTTATCGATTAGCCCGGTAGAAGCCTGGTCATGGATCTGAGTTTTCTCCGGACAGGCGGGCTGAAACCCGCCCTGACAAGGCCGACAGGCCGGGCACGCGTCCCGGCCTGGCCTTTTCTGCGGGCAGCTTCGGCTGCGGCGCAGGCGGCCAGTCCCACGGCCCTGGCGGTCGCGGGCGTCCTGCGGGGGCAGGATGGAATGGAGGACTGGATTCAGGAACTGGCCGAGATTTTCGCGCCACGTTCCGACGGCAAGATCGAAGCCGTTCGTCTCGCAGGAAGCTTTAACCCGCTGATCGCGAGCCATTTAGGGGTGGGGCAAGGATGATGAAGCCTGTGTTTACCTTGGGGCTTTAGCCGATCTTCAGGGCTGATGTGACAACGAGGTTTCGCTGCTGAATTCGGCAACGCCAATGCCGCTAATTGAGGGTAAAGATGATAGAGAACCAGAAAATCAGGCCTGCACAGGTCGTAGGACCGCTCGGCGAACCCCTGACGCTGGAAAATCTGCCGCCCGTGAACACCACTCGCTGGGTGGTGCGTCGCAAGGCCGAGGTCGTCGCTGCCGTCAATGGAGGTCTGCTGACCGTGGACGAGGCCTGCGCCCGCTACAGCCTGACGCTGGAAGAATTTGCCAGCTGGCAGCGGGCGGTCGACCGTTCGGGCATGCATGGCCTACGCGTGACGCGCATCCAATATTATAAGTCGCTCTACGAGCGGCAGCAGAAATATTGAGGGATCGGGTGCCGCCGACGGGCGGACACCGTAGAAAATGATGCGGGGGCCGCCGGACAGACCGTCCGGCGGCCCCTTTCGCGTTGCGGGTCGGGGATGGTTTCCAAGGCGGAATCATTTTGTGCGGGAACGCGAAGCCATGTTCCGGGTTGAATAGCCAGCAAACCCGTTGGGGGTGTGGTCAAGGAGAGTAACATGGGCATCATCTTGTGGCTTATCGTCGGCGGCATCATTGGCTGGCTCGCCAGCATGATCATGCGCACGGACGCGCAGCAGGGCATTTTGCTGAACATCGTCGTCGGCATTGTCGGCGCCTTCATCGGCGGCCTGATCTTCAGCGGCGGCTCGATCAACAATGCCGGACTGACGCTCTACAGCTTCCTCGTTTCGCTGCTGGGCGCGGTCATCCTGCTGGCGATCGTCAACCTGGTACGGCGCGGATCGGTCCGCTAACGACCGGACATTCCATCTCAAAGGCCGTGTCCTTCCTAGGAAGGACGCGGCCTTTTTGCGTCAGCGCCGGACGCTGAACCAGCGATAGAGCGCCAGAACCGCGATCGCACCCAGCACGGCGGCGATGAAACTGGCATGCTCGCCCGGCGCGTAGAAGCCCATGATCTGACCGACAAAGGCCGCCAGCAAGGCCCCGGCCATGCCGAGCAGGATGGTCACGACACATCCCCCCGGATCGCGCCCCGGCATGACCAGACGCGCCAATGCTCCAGCGAGCAAGCCCGTGATGATCCATCCCAGCAATTCCATGGCGCGTATCCTCTTGCACTGTCCAACCCGCCCCAAGGCGCGGCATAGCGACATAGTCCGATCCCTTTGGCAAGAGACGCACAAGGCGCAAGAGCCCGCCAAGCCCTTCGCAAGGGCACAATTGGCTTTGCGAAGGCCCGTCCAAGCGTGATATTGGGGCTTGAGGGCGGTGATATATTCATATAACACAGTTCCGAGTTTGGGCGGAACCCGCCGGAGAGATGGAAACGGCATGAATTACGAAACTACGCTGACGGGCGAATCGTCCGCGATCCTGGTCGATGACGAAGACCGGATTCGCCGTCGCCGCCGGCTGCTGATCATCGGTGGCGTTGTTGCGGTTGCGCTGGTGGCGGCGGCTGCCGCGCTGTCGATGCGTGGCAAGGATGCCGCCGCCCCCGACGCCGCACCGCAGGCGCCGGTCGTGACCGTGCTGACCCCCGGCCAGACGATGGTCGCGCGCACCGTGAGCAGCACCGGATCGCTGGCCGCCCGTGTCGACATGCCGGTCGGCGTGGTCGGCGAAGGCGGCATGGTGACGCGCGTGCTGGTGCAACCGGGCGACTGGGTCCGCGCCGGTCAGGTGCTGGCCACGGTCGAACGATCGGTCCAGAGCGAGCAGGTCAATTCGCTGGCCGCACAGGTCGAGGTGCAGCGTGCCAATGCCAAGCTGGCGCAGGCCCAGCTGGAACGCGCCAAGGCGCTGGTCGGCCGCGGCTTCATCAGCGCCGCCGACATCGACCAGCGCACCGCAACCCGTGACCAGGCCGTCGCCCAGGTCCGCGTGGCCGAAGCGCAACTGGCCGAGCAGCGCGCCCGCACCGGCCGGCTGGACATCCGCGCGCCGGCATCCGGCCTGGTGCTGACCCGCACGGTCGAGCCCGGCCAGATCGTCCAGGCCGGCGGCGGCACATTGTTCCGCATGGCCAAGGATGGCGAGATGGAAATGCAGGCACAGGTGGCGGAAGCCGATCTGGCGACGCTGCGCGCCGGCAACAGCGCGACCGTGACCCCGGTCGGCAGCAACCAGCATTTCAGCGGTCGCGTCTGGCAGGTATCGCCGGTCGTCGATCCCCAGACCCGCCAGGGCATCGCTCGCATCGCGGTCGCTTATAATGATGCGATCCGCCCCGGCGGTTTCGCGTCGGCGACGATCACCAGCGGCTCGGGCAATGCGCCGTTGCTGCCGGAATCGGCGGTGCAGAGCGACGCCAAGGGCAGCTATGTCTATATCGTCAACGGCAAGAACCAGGTCGAACGGCGCGACGTGAAGGTGGGCCAGGTGTCCGACACGGGCGTCGCCATCACCAGCGGCATCACCGGCGCCGAGCGCATCGTGACGTCGGCCGGCGCCTTCCTGACCGTGGGGCAGAAGGTGAAGCCGGAAGCGCTCAAGGCGCGCTGACGCAATGGTCCCGGCCGGGCCATCGTGCCCGGACCGGCAGGACTGACAATATTGGAAGCGGGCGCGCTGGCGTCCGGTGAGGGAAGCCCGTCATGAGTTTTCGCAATATCTCCGCATGGGCGATCCGCAATCCGGTGCCGCCGCTGGTCCTGTTCGCCGCGCTGATGCTGGCCGGTGTCGTCAGCTTCCTGCGGATGGACATCAACCAGAATCCCGACATCAGCTTTCCCATGGTCAGCGTCACCGTGTCCCAGCCGGGCGCCGCGCCGACCGAACTGGAAACCCAGGTGACCCAGCGGGTCGAGGCCGCCGTGCGCGGCATCAGCGGGGTCGAGGACATCACCTCCTTCGCATCCGAAGGCCAGTCGCTGACCAATGTCCAGTTCAAGATCGGCACGCCGGTCGATCGCGCGGTCAACGACGTCAAGAATGCCGTCGACCAGATCCGCAGCGACCTGCCCGACGGCATCCTGGAACCGCAGGTCCAGCGCATCGACGTGGATGGCGGCCCGATCGCCTATTTCAGCGCCGAAGCGACCGACATGACGCTGGAGGAACTGTCCTGGTATGTCGACAATACGGTCGCCAAGCGATTGCTGTCGGTCAGCGGCATGGCGGCGGTGCGGCGCGGTGGCGGCGTCAGCCGCGAAATCCGCGTCATCCTCGACCCCGCCCGCCTGCAGGCCTATGGCGTGACCGCCGCGCAGGTGAATGCGCAGTTGAGCCAGGTCAATATCAACGCGGCCGGCGGCCGCACCGAGATTGCCGGCGCCGAACAGTCGATCCGCGTGCTGGGCAATGCCCGTAACGCCCATGATCTGGGCCAGACGCAGATCGCCATTTCCGGCGGCCGCACGGTCAAGCTGGCCGATATTGCCGATGTTCGCGACATGTATGCCGAACAGCGCAGCCTGGCGCTGATGAACGGCCGGCAGGTGACCAGTTTCAGCCTGGAAAAGGCCAAGGGATCGTCCGACGTCACCGTCTATGACGAAGCCATGAAGGTGCTGGACAAGCTGAAGAAGGAAAATCCCAAGGTCCAGTTCAAGCAGCTCTATTCGAGCGTCGAATATACACGCGGCCAGTATCACAGCGCCATGTCGGCGATGATCGAGGGCGCCGTGCTGGCGGTCGTCATCGTCTTCCTGTTCCTGCGCGACTGGCGCGCGACGATGATCTCTGCCCTCGCCATCCCGCTGTCGGCGATCCCGTCCTTCTGGTTCATGGACATGCTGGGCTTCACGCTGAACGGCATTTCGCTGCTGGCATTGAGCCTGGTGGCGGGCGTGCTGGTCGACGACGCGATCGTGGAGATCGAGAATATCGTGCGCCACATGCGCATGGGCAAATCGGCCTATCAGGCGTCGATCGACGCAGCCGACGAAATCGGCCTGGCCGTGCTGGCGACCACGATGGCGATCGTCGCGGTGTTCCTGCCGGTCGCACTGATGCCGGGCATTTCAGGCCAGTTCTTCATCCAGTTCGGCATGACCGTGGTCGTGTCGGTGCTGATGAGCCTGGCCGTGGCGCGCCTGATCACGCCGATGATCGCAGCCTATTTCCTGAAGGCCCATGGCGAGGCGAGTCATGGCGAAGGCTGGCTGATGGACCGCTATATGAGCGTGCTCCACTGGTCGCTGGACCAGCGCAAGGCTAAGGCGCGGCGCGCGCGCGGCGGGTTCCGCAATCGCTTCGTCGCCTTCTTCGTCGACCATCGCGTCTGGACGCTGGGCATCGGCATGCTCGCCTTCGTGGCGACCCTGTTCGCATTTGGCACTTTGCCCATGACCTTCCAGCCGACGATCAACACCGATTTCAGCCAGGTGAAGATCGAGACCGTGCCGGGCAGCACGCTGGAGCAGACCACCGCCATCACCCGCAAGGTGGCCGACATGCTGGCCGCCGACACGGATGTGGTCGAGGCCGCCTTTGCCGATATCGAGCCGACCAGCGCCGACATCTTCCTGACTCTCAAGAAGACCCGGCCGATGTCGTCGGTGGATTGGGAACGCAAGATCGCGCCCAAGTTCCAGACGATCGCCGATGCACGGGTCAATTTCCAGTCGCAGTCGGGCGGCGGCTTCGGCCGCGACATCATCATGATGTATGGTTCGGACGATCCGGAGCTGCTGGAAAAGACCGCCAACCAGTTGGTGCATGAAATGGCCGGCATCCGCGAACTGCGCGCGCCGCGCGTACAGGGCGACATGCAGCGGCCCGAAATCATCATCAAGCCGCGCCTCGACCTGGCCGCCAGCATGGGCGTGACGACCGCTGCGCTCAGCCAGTCGATCCGCATCGCCACGATCGGCGACATCGACCAGAATGTCGCCAAATTCTCGCTGTCTGATCGCCAGATCCCGATCCGTGTCGCCCTGGCCGAGGATAGCCGCAAGGATATCGCCACGATCGAGAATATGCCGGTGCCGACCGTGTCGGGTGGTTCGGTCCCGCTCAAGGTGGTCGCCGACATCAGCTTTGGCGCAGGCCCGACGCAGATTCGCCGCTATAACCAGATCCGCCGCGTCGTCGTCGGCGCGGACCTAGCGCCCGGTATCGTCACCAGCCAGGCCAATCAGAAGATCAACGAGCTGCCGACGATGAAGGCCATCAAGGAAGGCCGCATCCAGGGCGTGCAGAAGATCGAGGCGGGCGACAGCAAGTTCCAGGCGGAAATGCTGACCAACTTCGTGATCGCCGTCTTCTCCGGCATCATGCTGGTGCTGGCGGTGCTGGTGCTGCTCTACAAGCGGATCATGCCGCCCTTCGTGAATCTGGGGTCGCTGCTGCTCGCGCCGCTG
Source organism: Sphingobium sp. VMM (assembly GCF_056790315.1). Lineage (NCBI taxonomy): Bacteria > Pseudomonadati > Pseudomonadota > Alphaproteobacteria > Sphingomonadales > Sphingobiaceae > Sphingobium > Sphingobium sp. VMM. The sequence goes on along the minus strand of NZ_JBXGSI010000013.1, from coordinate 105,699 downwards.
GGCGGGGCGATCGCGCTGCACATTGCCGGCCAGCCCATGTCGCTGCCGGTGTTCATCGGCCTGCTGATGCTGCTGGGCATCGTCGCCAAGAACTCGATCCTGGTGATCGACTTCGCGCTGGAGGAGATGGAGAAGGGCGTGCCCAAGCAGGAGGCGATTCTCGACGCCGGTCACAAGCGTGCGCAGCCGATCGTGATGACCACGGTCGCCATGGTCGCGGGCATGGTGCCGACCGCCCTTTCGCTGTCGGGTGACGCCGCCTGGCGCGCGCCGATGGGCATCACGGTGATCGGCGGCCTGCTGCTGTCGACGGTGCTGACGCTGGTGATCGTGCCGGCCGTGTTCAGCCTGGCACTGGGCGTCGAGCAATGGGCCGGGCCACGGCTCAGCCGCCGCTTCCTGACCCACAAGTCGCATGACGACCATTCGGGCAGCCATGCCCAGCCGGCGGAATAAGGGGCCGGGATCGCGCGGGCAGCCCCATGGCAAAATATGGGGCTTGCCTGAACGAAACGGGCGCGTAACCGTTTCACCGCCATGAAGCTGCTGCGCATGCCCCGTTCGCCCCTCGACGCCGCCGCCCATCCCGCGCGGCGCATGCGGCTGGTGGCGACGGGGATGTTGCTGGCGATGGCGGCGATCTTCATCGCGGCGCGCGCCACCGTGCATCTCCATCCCGCTATCGGCTTCGTCCAGGCCTTTGCCGAGGCGGCGATGGTCGGCGGCCTGGCCGACTGGTTCGCGGTCACCGCCCTGTTCCGCCATCCGCTTGGCCTGCCGATCCCGCATACGGCGATCATTCCGCGCAACAAGGACCGGATCGGCGACACGCTGGCGGTGTTCCTGCGCGACAATTTCCTGACCCCGGCCGTCGTCGCGCGGCGGATGCGCGGCATGGACGTGGCCGGTGCGGCCGGCCGTTTCCTCGCCAGCCCGTCCGCCGGCGACGGCCGACTGCGCATGGGCGCATCCCGGCTGCTGGCCGACATGCTGGAGGCGCTGGACCAGGAACGGTTGGGCGGCATGGTGAAGGGTGCGATCGGCCAGCGGCTGCGCGCGATCAATGTCGGCCCGCTGGTGGGGCAAGCAATCGAGGCCGCGATGCGCGACGGCCGCCATGCGCCGGTGATGGATGGCATCATCCAGTGGGCAGACAGGGCGCTGGAGGCGAATGACCATCTGATCCGCCAGATGGTGCATGAGCGCGCGGGCACGGTGCTGCGCTGGACCGGGCTGGACGAAAATCTGGCCAATGCGATTCTCGGCGGCCTGCGCAAGTTGTTGGCGGACATGGCCGCCGATCCTGGCCACAGCCTGCGCCTCAAGGCCGAGGAAGGCATGGCCAAGCTTGCCTTCGACCTGCAGTTCGACATCGAGATGCAGGCGAAGGCGGCCAAGATCCGCGACGAGATACTCGACAATCCGGCGATGCAGCGCTGGATCGAGGGGATGTGGGAACAGGCCCGCACCGGCCTGCTGCGTGCGGTGCGCGATCCCGGCAAGGCGATGGCCGGGCGACTGGGCGAGGCGTTGCAGCAACTGGGCGGCACCCTGCAGGAGGATGCGCGGCTGAAACTGGTGATCAATCGCTTCGTGCGGCGCGGCGCGGTCGGGGCGACGGCGACCTATGGCGATTCGATCGTCAAGCTGGTGAGCGAGACGGTGCGCGGATGGGACGCCGGCACGGTCACCAGCCGGCTGGAGAACGCGGTCGGCCGCGACCTGCAATATATCCGCATCAACGGCACGCTGGTCGGCGGACTGGTGGGGCTGGCGATCCACGCCATCGACACATTCTTCTGAGAAATGGTCGGGGCGCATCGGGCCAAAAACGACGCGCCCCGACCGGAACCGGTCGCACAGAGGAGACGGCTTCCGGTTCCTAGCTGAACATCAGTCTTCGGGACCGCCCTCTCCCCCCGGTGGCGGCGGCGATGGCGGCAGCTCATCGGCGCTCAACACGCCGTCGCCATTGCGGTCTAGATCATGGAACATGGCGAGCGATGGGGCGGAAAATTCGGCGCGATCGATCACGCCATCCTCATTGCCATCCTCGGGATAGGGCATGGCGCGGCCCGGAGGTGGGGGTGGAGCGGTCTCGCCACCCTGGCCGCCCGGCCGCGGGCCGGATGGCGGACCACCGGGCGGAGGGCCGCCGGCGCCACCGGGGCCGCCGCCAGGACCACCACGGCCATGCCGGCGTTCGCCCTGCCCTTCCTGGCGCGGGCCGCGCTGATGGCCCAGCATCTGCTGCATGGCGTCAGTTGAAATCGCCCCATCGCCGTCCGAATCCATCGCCGAAAAACGGCGGTCGAGCCAGGCCTGCATCTCGTCCCGCGTGATCCGGCCATCACCGTCGGCATCGGCAGCCCAGGGCCCATCGGGTCGTGCCCCGCCGTCATGCGGACCTTCCGTCCGCGCAGACAGATCGGCTGGCTGCTGGGCGAACAGTGGCACCGGCAGCAACAAGGTCGACAATAGCAGCATCGTGGGAAGGCGCATCGGAGTTCCTGAATTTGCGTTGCCGCAGTGTCTCGCATCGCCGCATTGCCCCGATATGTCCCGAGGCAGCGCGAATATTTCAGGCGCACCGCCCTCCTGAAAATTAATGTTGCAACATAACATATTTTGATGTTGTATCATTCCATGGGCGCCAGAGAGTTGGCGCCACGAGAGGAGGGTGCAGTCCATGTATATGACGATGCAACCGACACAGGATGCGACCCGGTCGGGCTATGCCGCGCGGCGCAAATCACCGATCGGGATCGGCGGGGCAATCGCGGTCCATGCCGTGGTCGTCGGCGCCTTCCTGCTGATGCCCAAGGAGGTCATCGACTGGGTACGGCCGACGCCGCCGATCACCGGCTATCCCGTACCGCTGCCCCCGCCGCCTGAACCGGCACCACCGGAACCGACCACCCAGACGGTCCAGACCAACCCGCTGCCGCAAAAGCCGACCACCACCGATCCGATCATACCGATGCCCGTTCCGGCCGGCCCGACGGTCGAAACCGGCCCATCCTCGTCCTTTGACGGCTCCGGAACCGGGACGGTCATCGATCCGCCCCTGCCCCCGCCACATATCCCGGTCCTGATCGATGCGACGATAGCGCCAAACGCCCTGGGTTCTTTCCAGCCCGATTATCCCGGCGCGATGATCCGCCAGGGGCTGGAAGGCAACGTCACCGTGCGCGTCACCATCAGTCCGGAAGGCCGCGTCAGCGACATCGTCAAGATTTCGGCGACCGACGAGAGTTTCTGGCTCGCGACCCAGAAGCATGCGCTGCGCAAATGGCGCTTCCGGCCGGCAACGCGCGACGGTGTTACTGTGAGCAGCGTCAAGACGCTGACCGTGCGCTTCACCCTGACCGATCGCTGAGCAGAGGACGGGCGGGCATAGCCCGCCCGTTCCTTCATGGAGGGATGTTCGATGGATCATTTTGCATCCGCGCCCGCCCTGCCCTATAAGCGCGGCATGGCGATATTTCCCCGTCCCGTTTCTCCCAAGAGCGCCTTTGGTGATTTCTGGAGCTATTTCCGGCAGCAGCGCCAGCATAAATGGCCGCTGCTCGGCGTGTCCGCGGCCTTCACCTATGTAATCGTATGGGCGTTCATCGTCGATGCGAACACCAACACGATGCCGACCCGCAACAAGATCATCTATGTCCAGAGCTGGGATGCGAACCGATCCGACGCGGCGGTGATCCTGCAGCAGAAGATCGACTTCGCCAAGCGCGAGGCGGCCCTCGTCAAGCAGCAGAAGAAGATGCAGGGCTATGCCGACGCATTCGGCATCGAATGGCGCGACGAAGAGGCCCGCAACACCGCACGGCGCAAGGAGGCCGTCCGCCAGATCAATGGCTTGCTGGACCAGCGGCTGGCCAAGGCGGAGGCCGAACAGAAGGTCGACGCGGCGACCGCCAAACCCTGACCATGACCACAGACGTCGCCGCTGACCGTCGCTACATGGCGGCGGCGATTGCCCTGTCAGAACGTGGCCGGGGCCTGTCGACCCCCAACCCCAATGTCGGCTGCCTGATCGTGCGCGGTGGCCATGTCGTCGGTCGCGGCTGGACCCAGAAGGGCGGCCGCCCTCATGCCGAGGCGCAGGCGCTGGACGAGGCGATGGACCGGGCCGAAGGTGCCACCGCCTATGTCACGCTCGAGCCCTGTTTTCACCTCAGCCCGCGCGGGCCGCGCTGCGCCGACCTGATGGCGCGCGCCGGCGTCGCCCGAGTCGTGATTGCCCTGCGCGATCCCGATCCGCGCACCGATGGCCAAGGCGCCGCCTGGCTGCGCGAGCGTGGCGTTGTGGTCGAGATGGGGCTGATGGCGGCCGAGGCCGCCGAGGCGATGCGCGGCTTCGTGCTGCGCCAGACTCTGGGGCGCCCGGCAGTGACGCTGAAGCTGGGCCTCACGCTCGACGGGCGGATCGCGCTGGCTGACGGGTCGAGTCGCTGGATCACCGGGCCGGATGCCCGTGCCCATGCCCATCTGGAGCGGGCACGGCATGACGCCATCCTGGTCGGCGGCGGCACGCTGCGCGCCGATGCGCCCAGTCTGGATGTGCGCCTGCCGGGGCTGGAGGAGCGATCGCCGCGCCGGCTGCTGCTGAGCCGTGGCCCGGCGCCCGAAGGCTGGAGCGCGATTGCCGATCCGGAGGATATCGCGACGCTCGACCGGGTCGATCATCTGATGATCGAGGGCGGCGCCGAGACCGCCGCCGCCTTCCTGCGTGCCGATCTGGTCGACCGGCTGCTACTCTATCGCGCGCCGATCCTGATCGGGTCGGGCCTGGCCGGGATCGGCGATATCGGCCTGACCGACCTGGCTGATGCCCATGGGCGCTGGCGCCAGACCGAGGAGCGCCGGTTCGACCCGGACCGGCTGGAGGTTTACGCGCGCACGCGCAGCGCCTAGATCAGCGCAAATTTCTTTCCCAAGGATCTGGGCACCATGTTCACCGGCATCATCACCGACATCGGCACCATCCGCACCCATGAGCAGCGCGGCGACCTGCGCCTGGTCATCGAAAGCGGCTATGACATGGATACGGTCGCGATCGGCGCATCGATCGCCTGTTCGGGCGCCTGCCTGACGGTGGTGGAAAAGGGGTCGGGCTGGTTCGCGGTCGACCTGTCGGCCGAGACCGTCGCCCGCACCGCGCCGGGCCTGTGGGCGCAGGGCGGCAAGCTCAACCTGGAACGCGCGTTGAAGGTCGGCGACGAGCTGGGCGGCCATATCGTCACCGGCCATGTCGACGGCATCGGCCATCTGGTGTCGGCCAGCCGCGAGGGCGATTCGATCCGCCTGGTCATCAGCGCACCGGCCGAACTGGCCGCCGCGCTGGCCGCCAAGGGGTCGATCACATTGGACGGCATCTCGCTAACCGTGAACAGCGTCGAAGACCAGCCCGACGGCAGCGTCCATTTCGGCCTCAACATCATCCCGCACACCGCGATCGCCACCACGCTGGACAGCCTGCCCGACGGCCGGGCGTTCAACCTGGAGATCGATGTGCTGGCCCGCTATCTCGACCGGATGCAGAGCCTTCGCAGCAAATGATGTGATTTCACTCTTGAAGAAATCACATTGCAATGTGATATAACTCCCATACCCGATCCGGGAAGGAGTGTTTATGTCGTCCTCGCTTATCGATTCCGTCCGCGCCCTCGTTACCGATGGCGGCATGTCCCGATCGGGTCTGGCGCGCGCCGCCGGCCTGCACGCCAACAGCCTGCGCAAGCTGGGCGAAGGCGACTGGAACCCGACGGCCGAGACGCTGGGCAAGCTGGAAGCCTATCTGCTCAAGCGCGAGGGCGGCACCGCACTTGCCAGCCCCGAGGAAATCATCAACGAGGCCCGCAACGGCCGCATGTTCATCCTGGTCGATGACGAGGATCGCGAAAATGAGGGCGATCTGGTCATCCCCGCCCAAATGGCGACCCCGGACGCGATCAACTTCATGGCCACCCATGGCCGCGGCCTCATCTGCCTGGCGCTGACCAAGGGCCGGGTCGAGGAACTGGGCCTGGACCTGATGAGCCGCAACAACGGCACCCGCCATGAGACCGCCTTCACCGTGTCGATCGAGGCGCGCGAAGGCGTCACCACGGGCATCAGCGCCGCCGACCGCGCCCGCACCGTCTCGGTCGCGATCGATTCCGGCAAGAGCAAGCGGGACATCGTCACACCGGGCCATATCTTCCCGCTGATCGCCAAGGACGGCGGGGTGCTGGTGCGCACCGGCCATACCGAGGCCGCCGTCGATGTCGCCCGCCTGGCTGGCCTGAACCCGTCCGGCGTCATCTGCGAGGTGATGAAGGATGACGGCACGATGGCGCGCCTCGACGACCTCATCCCCTTCGCTGCCAAGCACAAGATGAAGATCGGCACGATCCGCGACCTGATCGCCTATCGTCGCCGTCATGACCATGTGGTCGAGCGCCGCGCCGAAACCGTCTTTGACAGCAAGTGGGGCGGCGAATGGAAGGCGATCACCTTCTTCAACAAGGCGACCAAGTCGGAACAGTTGGTGCTGCAGAAGGGCAAGGTCGACCCCGACCAGCCGACCCTGGTGCGCATGCACCAGCTGGCACCACTGAGCGACATTTTCGGTGCCGAAGGCCCGCGTGGCGACATGCTGGCCCGATCGATGGAAATCATCAATAAGGAAGGCGCCGGCGTGGTCGTGCTGTTGCGTGACGGCGAACCCGACATGCTGACCCGCATGATCCAGGCCCATGCCGGCAAGCAGCCGGGCGGCATGGACGAACTGCGCGACTATGGCGTAGGCGCGCAGATCCTGGCGGAACTGGGCGTGCATGACATGATCCTGCTCAGCAACACCCAGCACAGCCTGATCGCCCTTGACGGCTATGACCTGGCCGTGGTTGGGCAGCGTCCGATCGAGCTCTGAAGGATATTCGCATGGCCAAGTTTCTCATCGTCGAAGCCCGCTTCTACGACCATCTCAACGACCTGCTGATCGAAGGCGCGAAGGCTGCGCTGGATGAAGCCGGCCACAAATATGAGGTGGTGACCGTTCCGGGCGCGCTGGAAATCCCCGGCGCGATCGCACTGGCAGCCGAGACCGGCCGCTATGACGGCTTCGTCGCGATCGGCGTGGTGATCCGCGGCGAAACCTATCATTTCGAAGTGGTGTCGAACGAAAGCGCGCGCGGCCTGATGGCGCTGAGCATGGACGCTATCGCAATCGGCAACGGCATCCTGACCGTCGAGAATGAGGAGCAGGCCCTGGTCCGCGCCCGTCCCGACCAGAAGGACAAGGGCGGCGAAGCGGCCAAGGCGGCGATCGCCATGCTGGGCCTGCGCGAGCGTTTCGCGGTCTGATCCGCGGCCTTTTGGCAGACACAAGGAAGGGCGCGCTCCGCGAGGAACGCGCCCTTATTCATTGCTGCCGAAGAATCAGGCGGCCGCCTTTTCCTCGGCCAGGGTCGGATAGTCGGTATAGCCTTCCGCGCCCTGGCTGTAGAAGGTCGCCATCTCCGCCTGGGTCAGCGGCGCGCCTTCGCGCAGGCGATCGACCAGATCGGGATTGGCGAGGAAGGGGCGGCCAAAGCTGATCGCGTCGGCCAGGCCAGAGGCGAGATCGGCCTGCGCACGATCCAGCCCATAATCGCTGTTGAGAACCAGCGGTCCCTTGAAATGCTGGCGGATCAGCGGCGACAGGCGCGGCACGTCGGTGGCGCCGAAGGTGCCGTCCGGGCCAGGCTCGCGCAGTTCGAGGAAGGCGATGCCGATCTGGTTCAGCACATCGGCGGCGGCGGCAAACAGCGGCTCGGGATTGCTGTCATTGACGCCCTGGGTATCGCCATTGGGCGACAGGCGCACGGACACGCGATCGGCGCCGATCGCATCGACCACCGCCTGAGTCACTTCACGCAGCAGGCGGACGCGATTTTCGATGCTGCCGCCATAGATATCATCGCGGAAATTGCTGTTGTCGCGCAGGAACTGGTCGATCAGATAGCCGTTCGCGGCGTGGATCTGGACCCCGTCGAAGCCGGCGGCGATCGCATTGTTGGCCGCCTTCACATAGTCGGCGATGATGCCGGGAATTTCGTCGATCGCCAGTGGACGGGCGACCTCATAGGGCTTCTTGCCTTCATAGGTATGGGCATCGCCCGGCGTCGCGGTGGCACTGGAGGAAACCGGCTGCTCGCCGGTGACAGCCGAATGAACGGCGCGGCCCATATGCCAGAGCTGGGCGACGATCAGCCCGCCCTTGTCATGCACGGCCTGGGTGACCGGCTTCCAGGCCGCAACCTGTTCGTCGGACCAGAGGCCCGGCGCATAGGGCCAGCCCAGGCCCTGGTGCGAAATGCCGGTCGCCTCGCTGATGATGAGGCCGGCCGAGGCGCGCTGCGCATAATAATCGACCATGATCGGGGTCGGGACATGATCGCGGGTGGCGCGGCCACGGGTGAGCGGCGCCATGATGGCGCGGTTGGCGGCGGTATCGGCGCCGAGCTGTATCGGATCGAAGATTGTGGTCATGAAACCTCCCTCATGAACGTTGCAATTTGCAACGGGACTTGATGCAGAAAGCCAGCTAGGGAGCCGCCATGGCCGCTTCAACCCCCATGGCGCATATCGCGACGCCCAGACTCGCTTTTCCGGCGCTGATCCTGGCCAATATCATTCTGGCGCTGGGACCGGTGCTGGTGCGGCTGGCCGATGTCGGGCCGGTGGCCGCCGCCTTCTGGCGACTGGCGATCGCCATGCCCTTCCTGTTCATCCTGGCATTGCCGAAGCTGCGCAAGAGCCGCTTGTCGCGCGGCCAGTGGACGATCGTGATTCTGGCCGGCGTCTGCTTTGCCGCCGATCTGGCCGCCTGGCATCTGGGCATCGGCCATACCAAGGTCGCCAATGCAACGCTGTTCGGCAATATGAGCGCGCTGATGCTGCCGCTCTGGGGCCTCGTCGTGCTGCGCGAACATGTATCGAAGCTGCAGATTGGCGCGCTGATCCTAGCCGCGATCGGCGCAGCCATATTGATGGGCAGCAGCTATGAACTGTCGCCTGTAAACCTGAAAGGCGACCTGTTCTGCCTGCTCGCCGGACTGCTCTACACCACCTATCTTCTGCTGATCCAGGGCGCACGCAAGCGGCTGGACAGCTGGTCGGTGCTGGCGGTCGTCAGTGCGGCCGGGGCCTTGCCGCTGCTGCTCGCCGCCAATGCGATGGGCGAAACGGTGATGCCGCAGGACTGGACGCCGCTCATCATCCTTGCCCTGTCCAGCCAGATCGTCGGCCAGGGGCTGCTCACCTATGCGCTCGGTTGCTTTTCGCCGCTGGTGCTGGGGCTCAGCCTGTTGCTGCAACCCGCCGTTGCCGCGCTGGCCGGGTGGCTGCTGTTCGGCGAGACATTGAGCGCGACCGACATTGTCGGCGGCGTGGCCGTGGCGGTCGCACTTGTGCTTGTGCGCCTGCCCCGACGGGCCTAGGTTACGACCATGAGCGACCAGACCCAAGACCTGACCCTGGACGAAATCCGCGCGCTGCTGGCGCCCATCCTGCCGCGCCACGCCGCCTTTGACGGCTGGCGACCCGAAGCGGTGGCGATGGCAGCGGCGGAAAAGAACATCGATGCCGATGTCGCCGCGCTGGCCTTCGACGGCGGCGCCATGGGCATGATCGAAGCCTGGTTCGCCAGCATCGACGCCCGGATGCTGGAGGTGCTGCCTCCCGAAAAGCTCGCCGCCATGTCGATCCGCAAGAAGATCACCGCGCTGATCGAGACCCGCCTGGCCCTGCTGGCGCCCGACCGCGAAGCGCTGCGCCGGGCGCAGGCGATCCTGGCGATGCCGTCCAATGCCGTGCGCGCCGCCAAGCTGGGTTGGCACGCCGCCGATATCATGTGGAGGGCGGCGGGCGACACCGCCACCGACCTCAACCATTATAGCAAGCGCGCGACGCTGGGCAGCATCTATGCTGCGACGCTGCTGACCTTCGTCAATGACGAGAGCGAGGATCATGCCGATAGCCGCGCCTTCCTGGCGCGACGGATCGAGGGGATCATGCGCTTCGAGAAGATGAAGGCCCGGTTCAAGAGCGTGGGCGATGGCGAGCATCTCAGCCTGTCGCGCTTCATCGGCCGGCTGCGCTACCCGGCGGTGTGAAGTTCGGGCTGGCCTTCACCAGACGTAATTGATAGTCAGTCGCAAATCTGATTTCTGGTTAAGAGTCCATCCTCCTTGCGCCTGACCGATCTGCCCCTGCGCCAACCCGCTTTTGTTGAAACCATCGACTGGGAATCGCTGTCGTCCGTGGAAGGACAGCGCCTGCGCGAGTTCGGCCTGTGCGAAGGCGCCAGCGTCGAGGCGCTGCATCATGGCGGCCTGCTGGGTCGTGGACCGCTGGCGGTGAAGATCGGGCGCATGACGGTGGCGATGCGCCGCAGTCATGCCGCCGCCGTGGAGGTCAGCACCGGCCCGCAGGAGGCGCAGGCATGAGCGGCCTTCCCCTTGTCGCGCTGGTCGGCAATCCCAATGCGGGCAAGAGCGCCCTGTTCAACGCGCTGACCGGCGCGCGGCAGAAGCTGGGCAATTATCCGGGCGTCACGGTGGAGCGCAAGGCGGGCCGGCTGTCACTGGCCGACGGGCGGCCAGTCGAACTGGTCGACCTGCCCGGCACCTACAGCCTGTCGCCGGCCAGCCCCGACGAACAGGTGACGCGCGACTTCGTGCTGGGCAAGCAGGCTGGCGAGAAGCTGCCCGACGCGCTGGTGATCGTGGTCGACGCGTCAAACCTCGACAATCATCTGCGCTTTGCGCTGGAGCTGATCGCGCTGGGCCTGCCCACCGTCGTCGCACTCAACATGGTCGATCTGGCCACCCGCGACGGGCTGGAACTGGACGCCAATGTGCTGGCGCGCGAACTAGGCGTGCCGGTGGTGTCCACCGTGGCGGTGCGCAAGCGCGGCCTGGATCATCTCAAGACCGAGCTGGAAACGCTGCTCGGCGCGCAGACGGGCATGCTGCGCGCCTCCGCCGGTGAACCGGATTTCGACGCCGTGCGCCGCGAGGCGCGGCGCATCGCCCGCGCCGCGATCGTGCGCGAGACGCCATCGCGCCGGCTGACGGCGGCGGTCGACCGGGTCGCGCTGCACCCGGTGTTGGGCCTCGCCCTGTTGCTCAGCCTGTTGTTCGTGATGTTCCAGGCGGTCTTCTCCTGGGCATCAGTGCCCGCCGACATGCTGGAAGGTTGGGTCACGGCGCTGGGCGAGGCGGTGACCAACACTTTGCCGCCTGGCATCATCCACGACTTCCTGCTGCAGGGCGTGGTCGGCGGCGTCGGCGCGGTGATCGTGTTCCTGCCGCAGATCCTGATCCTCTTCTTCTTCATCCTGATGCTGGAGGCGACCGGCTATATGGCCCGTGCCGCCTTCCTGATGGATGGCATCATGGCCAAGGTCGGCCTGTCGGGCCGGGCCTTCATCCCGCTTCTCTCCTCCTTCGCCTGCGCGGTGCCGGGGATCATGGCGACGCGCACGATCAGCGATCCCAAGGACCGGCTGACCACGATCCTGATCGCGCCGCTGATGACCTGCTCGGCGCGGCTGCCGGTCTATGGCCTGATCATCGCCGCCTTCATCCCGGCGCGCAGCGTGGGACCGGGCATCGGCCTGCAGGGGCTGGTGCTGTTCCTGCTCTATGTCGCCGGCATCGTCGGTGCCATGCTGGCCGCCTGGGCGCTGCGCCTGACCGTGGCCAAGGGCCGCAGCGGCGGATTCCTGATGGAAATGCCGAAATATCAGTGGCCCCGGCCGCAGGATATCCTGATCGGCCTGTGGCAGCGCGGCGTCATCTTCCTCAAACGCGCCGGCACCATCATCCTGGCCACCAATATCGTGCTGTGGGTGCTGGCCAGCTTCCCTCATGCGCCCGAGGGCGTGAAGCAGAGCGAATATTCGATCGCCGGGCGGATCGCGGGCGGCATCAATGTGCTGGTCGAGCCGATCGGCTTCAACCGCGACATTTCGCTCGCCCTGCTGCCCAGCATGGCGGCGCGCGAAGTCGCCGTGTCCGCCATCGCGACCGTCTATGCGATCGATGCCGAGGATGATGCAGAGGCGCTGGAACAAGGGTTGGGCGACCGGCTGGCGGGCCGCTGGAGCCTGGCCACCGCCCTCGCCTTCCTGGCCTGGTTCGTGTTCGCGCCGCAGTGCATTTCGACCATTGCCGTTACCCGGCGCGAGACCAATGGCTGGAAATGGCCATTGTTCATGATCGGCTATCTGTTCGTGCTGGCCTATGCCGCGGCAGGCGTGACATATTGGGCGGCAGTCGCGATGGGACTCGGCTGATCCCAAGCCCCGGACATTTGGCCTAGCTTTGTTCTTTACCGCCAAGGCGAGGCTTCTATAACGGCGCCTTTAGTGCTTTCGGAGGAATCATGGCAGGCTCGGTCAACAAGGTCATTCTCATCGGGAATCTGGGGGCCGACCCGGAAGTGAAGAGCTTCCAGAATGGCGGCAAGATCTGCAACCTGCGGATCGCGACCTCGGAAAGCTGGAAGGATCGCATGTCGGGGGAGCGCAAGGAGCGCACCGAATGGCATAGCGTCGTCATCAATTCCGAAGGCCTGGTGGGCGTCGCCGAGCGCTTCCTGCGCAAGGGATCGAAGATCTACATCGAAGGCCAGCTGCGCACCCGCAAGTGGCAGGACAATAATGGCAATGACCGTTACACCACCGAGGTCGCCCTGTCGGGCCCCGGCGCGGTGCTGACCATGCTGGACGGTGCGCCGGGTGGCGGTGGCGGCCAGGGCGGCGGCTATGGCGGTGGTCGCTCATCGGGCGGCGGCAACCAGGGCGTCAGCGACTGGGGCGCAAGCAGCGGCGGCTTTGGCGGCGGCGATTATGACGATTTCGGCGGCGGCAACAGCGGCGGCGGCTTTGGTGGCGGACGCTCCTCGGGCGGCGGCAACCAGGGTGGCGGCTTTGGCGGCGGACGCACCTCGGGCGGCGGTCAGGGCGGCCCGAACTTCGACAACGACCTGGACGACGAAGTACCCTTCTGATCGGTTCTTTTCATAGGGATTGACCTGACATGCATGTCCTGCTGACCGGATCGTCGGGCTGGCTGGGCCGTTTCCTGGCGCCGATGCTGCGCGCGGCGGGACATGCTGTGACCGGCCTGGACGTCGCGTCAGGCCGGGGCACCGACATCATCGGATCGGTCGCCGACCGGGCGCTGATCGAGCGCGCCTTTGCCGAACGCGGCATCGAGGCGGTGATCCATGGCGGCGCGTTGCACAAGCCGGACATCGTCCGCTACCCCGCCCACTCCTTCATCGACGTCAATGTCACCGGCACGCGCAACCTGCTGGAAGCAGCGACCGCGGCTGGGCATGACCGCTTCGTCATGACATCCACCACGTCGCTGATGATCAGTCAGGCAGTACGCGACGAGGCCGGCGAGGCGGCGGTGTGGCTGGACGAGCAGAGCGGGCCGCTGGAGCCGCGCAACATCTATGGCGTGACCAAGCTGGCGGCCGAGGGGCTGTGCCGGGTGCAGCAACTGGAGTGCGGCATCGGCTGCACCATCTTGCGCACTGCCCGCTTCTTCCCGGAGGATGACGACACGGACGCCAGCCTGACGGGGCAGAATCTGAAGGCCAATGAATTTCTCCATCGCCGGCTGACGGTCGAGGATGCGGCGCGGGCGCATCTGGTCGCGCTGGAGAGGACGCCGCCGGCGCGTTGCGAAACCTATCTGGTTTCCGCGCCGACGCCCTTCGTCTGCGAGGAAGCCGTCGAACTGAAACGCGATGCGGCAGCGGTGATCGCGCGGCATTTTCCCGAAGCTGCGGAGCTATATGCCCGGCGCGGCTAGCAACTGCCGGCGTCGATCGGCCGGGTCTATGACGCGGGATTGGCGCAGCGCCAGATGGGGTTTCGCTGCGCGACGGACTTTGCCGCGATCCTGACGGCGCTGGCGAACGATGCGGCGATGCCGTTCATCCACGACGCCGATTATGTGTCACCGGCGGTGCAAAGTTGACAGCGAAGCTGACAGTTTGAGCCCATTGTTGCGTTACTGATTTGAAAGCGGCCATTCCGATCATTCGTTACTTATAATCACGAATGATGATCGATCCGCTGCATCAGTGTGAGTGGAGAGATGGATGTGACTCTCCGCTCGCATTATGCGATAATGATTTGCATGAGCAAGATTGAAGCTGCCATCGGTGTCCCAATCCGGCAAATAGTCCGCCCGCTGCAGATGGCAATTGGTGGCACCATCACCCTGTCGGGCATCGGGATTTTGCTGGCGCAGGCCGTCCGCCTGCTCTGACGGGCAGCAGGGGCGACCAGCGGCCACCCCTGCGGATCGAAACTTAGTTGGCCAGTTCGGCCTTCGCGAAGTCGCGGATATGAGCGCCGATATCCTCGCGCTCCAGCGCCAGGGCGAGATTCGCCTCAATATAGCCGGCCTTGGAACCGCAATCGAAGCGACGGCCGTCGAAGGTGACACCGTGGAACGGCTGCTTGCCGATCAGCGATGCCATGGCATCGGTCAGCTGGATCTCGCCGCCCGCGCCCTTTTCCTGGGTTTCCAGGATCTTCATGACGTCGGGCTGCAGGATATAGCGGCCGGGCAGGATGAGGTTGGAGGGGGCGGTGCCGAGCTTGGGCTTTTCCACCAGGCCCTTCACTTCGGTCAGGGCACCGTCGCGCGCGCCCGGATCGATCACGCCATAGCTGGGTGTCTGGTCCATCGGAATTTCGAGTGCGCAGACGAGATTGCCGCCGACCTTTTCATAGGCCTCGACCATCTGCTTCATGCAGCCATTGCCGGGCGCGCCCTTCATGAACTCGTCGGGCAGGATGATGGCGAAGGGCTCGTCACCGACGATGTCGCGGGCACACCAGATGGCATGGCCCAGGCCCAACGGCTCCTGCTGACGCAGGAACACCGCGTCGCCGGGCGCCAGGCGCGTCCCTTCGAGCGCCGAAAGATCCTTGCCGCGCTCGCGCTGGGTGATCTCGCATTCGAAGGCGATGTCGAAATAATCCTCGATCGCGCCCTTGCCGCGTCCGGTGACGAAGATCATCTGCTCGATCCCGGCCTCGCGCGCTTCATCCACGGCATATTGGATCAGCGGACGGTCGACCACGGGCAGCAATTCCTTGGGCACCGACTTGGTGGCGGGCAGAAAGCGCGTGCCAAGTCCGGCGACAGGAAAGACGGCTTTGCGAATCGGCTTGTTCGACATGGGACTCCGTTCTCGATGGATACCGGTCCGCTGGGGATCGCGAACCGGGAGGAAAAGGTCAAGTGGTGCGACTACTTGTCTTTTATCTGTCAGATATTCAGCAGACGCTGCGCCACTTGTTCAAGCGCAGCGATTTCTTCGTCCAAATGTTCCAGACTGACATGCTGAGCATTATTACGTAGGTCGCGGCAGAGAAAGCCGTCGGGCGCCGGTTGCTGAAAGCCGCCGATGATCAAGGAGCGAAACCGGTCGATACGCTGGAGATCGCGTTCGACCTCTGCAATCTCGGTCAATGCGGCCGCATTGCGACGATCCCGCATCGCGACGGTGGTGCGCAATTCGGTCATCAGCTTGGTCATGGTCGGCCGCGTGCGCGCGCCCACGGTGCGGACGTCGCCCATGGTTTCCCGCAACTCGGCCAGCCGCGCCTCCAGACTCTGTTCCAGCATCGTCCAGGCGCAAACCAGCCGACCGATACCGCACAATAATGCCGCATCTTCCGGCGCATAGGCCGCAACCGGCTTCGTCACCTTGTCGTCCTGCGCCAATTCCGCGCTCACGCCCCGCATACTCCTCATGCCCCTGAATCTGCGCAGACCCAGCCGGAAAGGCCAGAGCAAGGGGTCGCGCTCGCCCGCTAGCCGGGCACGGGCCAGCGGAATATGTGCTGAAACGTCGGCAAGCCGAACAAGTTGCGTTCAGCGCTGGCCGATTAGAAGGCGCCAGATCAGAAATCGATGGCGATGCCCTTGCGCTCCCAGTCGCCATAGCGGACCGGGCTCAGTTCCTCGTCCAGCACCGGCTGCTGGTCGACCGGGTCGGGCTGGGGCACGGGCGGGCTCTTGGAGAGATGCTCGGGCGCCTTCACATGCGCCGGGCGCTTGCCGTTGAAATGTCCCATGTCGGGCCTTTCGATTGCGGAGCGCGCGCGGCAACCCCATATTCAGTAGAAGGCCCGCTATCTGGGCCGCAAAGGAGCGATGTGCAAGTGAGTGGTTTTCGCACGGTGATGCTGTTGTCGGCGCTGACGGCGCTGTTCATGGCACTGGGCTATACGCTGGGCGGCAGTGGCGGCGCGGTGATCGCCCTGCTGGTGGCGGCGGGGATGAACCTGTTCACCTTCTGGAATGCCGACAAGATCGTGCTGTCCATGCACAATGCGCGCGAGGTGGATGCCCAGAGCGCGCCCGAATTTTACGGCCTGGTCCAGGCGCTGAGCCAGCGCGCCGGCCTGCCGATGCCACGCGTCTATGTGATCGACCAGGATGCGCCCAACGCCTTTGCCACTGGCCGCAATCCGGAAAATGCTGCCGTGGCGGCGACCACCGGCCTGCTCAATATGCTGACCCGCGACGAGGTGGCAGGCGTGATGGCGCATGAACTGGGCCATGTGAAGAATCGCGACACCCTGATCATGACGATGGTGGCTACCATTGCCGGTGCCATTTCGATGCTGGCCAATTTCGGCCTCTTCTTCCGCGGCGGCGGCAATGAGGAAAATGGCCATAGCAACATGATCGCGACCTTGCTGGCGGTGATCGTCGCCCCCTTTGCCGCGATGATCGTGCAGATGGCGATCAGCCGCACCCGCGAATATGGCGCCGACCAGGCCGGGGCGGAGATCAGCGGCAATCCGCGCGCGCTCGCCTCCGCCCTCGCCAAGATTTCCGGCCGGGCCGAGCTGATCCCCAACCCGGTGGCCGAGCGCAATCCCGCCGCCGCGCAGCTCTATATCGTGCCGGTACATGTGAGCGAGTTGTTCTCGACCCATCCGGCGACCGAGAAACGCATCGCCGCGCTGGAGGAAATTGCGCAGGATATGGGGCAGAAGGACGGCCCGCCGTCCATGACTATGCCGGCGCAGACTTCCACGCGCGCATCGGCGCTGTCTCCGGCGGTGCCGCCGGCGGCAGCGCCCAAGCCGCGCCGCAGCGCCCTTGACCCGCACGGGCGCTGATGCCGGTCGACGAGATTGGCGAGATCGCCTTCCGCGCCGCCGGGTTCGTGGCGCGCGAGGCGGCTGGCCTGGTTGTCGATATTGCCGTCGACTATATCTTTTCCCGCCACACGCCGCGCCTGTTCCACGCGATCGGCCGGCGGACGATCGCGATCGCCACGCTGGGCCGCAAACGCATCCCTTCTTCCTTGCGGGTCGTACCGAAGGGGATGGTGCCGCGCCCGCGCCGGTCGGACTGGTTGGCGCTGTGGGTCGGCGTCGCGACCAGCATCGCCCTGGTTGCGGCAGTGATCTACACGGCCATCTGCTTCGTTTGAAGATGACCCCAAGGGCAAAAGCGCGTAGGGGCCTTTGATGTCCCGTCGTCCTAACGCCCGTTCCGGTGCCCCGCGCGCCGATGATGTCCCCGGCCTGCCCGCGCGCCGCGCGGCCCTGAAGCTGCTGGACGCCGTCTTGCGTCGGGCCGATCCGCTGGAAATCGCGCTGCATGGCGCGACCCAAGGGCTGGCCGATCGGGCCGACCGCGCACTGGTCCATGCCATCGTCGCCGAGACGTTGCGCCATTTGCCCGATCTCGACGCGCTGATCGACGGCGCGACCAAGCAGCCCCTGCCCGACGATGCCAAGGCGCGCATGGTGCTGCGCATCGCGCTCATCCAGGTGCTGGCGCTGGGCACTGCGACCCATGCGGCGATCGCCACTGCGCTGCCGCTGGTCGACGGCGGGCCGCGCAAGCTGGTCCATGGCGTGTTCGGCACCGTGACCCGCGCCGAGCCGAGCCTGCCCGTGCCGCCCACCCTGCCCGCCGAGGTCGCCGAACGCTGGGCCGGACAATGGGGCGAGGCGATGCCGCTGGCCGCCGCCCATGCCTATGCCGTGCGCCCGCCGGTCGATGTCAGCCTGCGCGATCCGGCCGAGACCGGCAAATGGGTCGAGGCGATGGGCGGCTCCAGCTTTGCGCCCGGCCATGTCCGCTTGCCCGAGGGGGCGGTCGTGCCCGAGCTGCCCGGCTTTGCCGAGGGCGCCTGGTGGGTGCAGGATATCGCTGCCTCCTGCCCGGCCCGCCTGCTCGGTGCGGGCGAAGGCCGTATCGTGCTGGACCTGTGCGCCGCGCCGGGCGGCAAGACGATGCAACTGGCGGCCGCCGGCTGGACCGTCACCGCGGTCGACCAGTCGAAAAAGCGACTGGAGCGGCTGAGCGAAAATCTGGCGCGCACCGGCCTGTCGGCCGATGTCGTGCAGGCGGATCTGCGCCAATGGGCGCCCGAGGCGCCGGTCGATGCGCTGCTGCTCGATGCGCCCTGCACCGCCACCGGCATCTATCGCCGTCATCCCGACGTTTTGCACCGCATCGGCCCGCGCCAGATCGCGGAACTGGCCGAACTGCAGGGCGAACTGCTGGCCCGCGTCGCCGACTGGGTGAAGCCGGGCGGGACGCTGATCTACGCCACCTGCTCGCTGGAACAGGCCGAGGGCGAGGCGCAGATGAGCCGCTTCCTGGCGGCGCGTCCCGATTTCCGGGTCCGGCCAGCGCAGGCAGGCGAACTGCCCACAGGCATGGCGCCCAGCGCCGATGGCTGGCTGCGCACCCTGCCCGACACGCTGGCGGAGCAGGGCGGCACGGACGGCTTTTTCGTTGCAAGGATCGAGCATATCGGGAACTAAGGCTTAACCATGAGGGGCTTAAGGTGAGGCCCTTCGCTGGAAAGGCCCGCCTTGCGTCCGACCGAACCCCTGCCCCTGCATCATAGCTGGCCACTCTACGACCTGCGCGAGCATCTCGCGCCGGTGGTGCTCGACCAGGATATTGCGGGGAATGAGGCGGCGCTGGCCGATCGGGGGCTGGGCCTGTGGCATTGCAATCTGGCCGACAACAGCATCAGTTGGACCCAGGGCGTCTATGACATTTTCGGGCTGGAGCCGGGCAGCATCGTGCCTCGGCCACTGTCGGTGTCGCTCTATGCCCATGACAGCCGCGAGGCGATGGAGCGGCTGCGCGCCTATGCCATCCGCCACCAGCGCGGCTTCACCCTGGACGTCGACATTCGCCGCCCGGACGGCAGCGATTGCGCGATGCGGCTGATCGCCGCGCCGGTGCTGCTGGACGGCGAAACGGTAGCGCTGCACGGGGTCAAACAATGGCTGCCGAAGGATGTCGGCGCGCCGGTCCGACTGGAACCGACAACCTTCTTCATCCCCTGACGCGACTCATCGCCGCACCGCGCAAATCATGCGTTGCCCTCGCCCCAAGGGAGGGCTAATGCGGGCGGTCAAATGACCCATCCCATTCTCATCTCTCCGTCCATCCTGTCCGCCGATTTCGCACGGCTGGGCGAGGAAGTCCGTGCCATCGACGAAGCCGGTTGCGACTGGATCCATATCGACGTGATGGACGGCCATTTCGTGCCCAATATCACCATCGGCCCGGCCGTGGTGAAGGCGCTGCGTCCGCACACCAAGAAGCCGTTCGACGTGCATCTGATGATCTCGCCGGTGGACCAGTATCTCGACGCCTTCGCCCAGGCCGGCGCCGACATCATCACCGTCCATCCCGAGGCCGGCCCTCACATCCACCGCACCGTGCAGCATATCAAGTCGCTGGGCGTGAAGGCGGGCGTGGTGCTGAACCCCGGCACCCCGGCCAAGATGCTGGACTATCTGATCGACGATATCGACCTGATCCTGGTGATGAGCGTCAATCCCGGTTTCGGCGGCCAGAGCTTCATCGAAAATCAGCTGCGCAAGATCGAGGCGTGCCGCAAGATGATCGAGAAGAGCGGTCGTGACATCCGCCTGCAGGTCGATGGCGGCATCGACATCAACACCGCGCCCAAGGCGATCGCGGCGGGCGCCGACGTGCTGGTGGCCGGCACCGCGACCTTCCGTGGCGGCCCGGCCGCCTATGCCGACAATATCAGGACGCTGCGGGGCGGGTGACGAACCAGCGGCGCCAGTCCTCCCCTGTCGCGGTCGAGGCCGGTCATGACCTGGCCGACGATGGCATCGAACAGGGCAAGCGGCTCATCCGCGTCGCGGATGACAAGGGCCTGTCGCTGGCCGAGCGGATCGCCAATCATTTCTATCGGCTGAGCTGGAAGACGCCGCTGCACAGCCGGCGGCTGAAGGGCAAATATCCGCTCAAACTGCTGGCGGTGCCGGACGATGTCGTGCCCGGCGACCCGCGCGCCGGCCAGGCGATCCGTGCCGGCTATTTCCTGTTCCGGGGCCAGAAGCTGGCGATCGACACGATCGATTTCGGCAAATTGGCGGTCGGGCCGGCCTTTACCGACTATCTGCACAGTTTCCGCTGGCTGCGCGACCTGTCGACCGCCGCGACGCGCGAACAGGGCGCGCCGGTGGCCGAGGCGCTGATGCGCAAATGGCTCGCCGCCCATGCCGAAACGCCGAGCGACCCGGCCTGGCGCGCCGACAATGCGGCCTGGCGGCTGCTGTTCTGGACCGCTCATGCGCCGCTGATCCTGTCGTCGAGCGATCTGGTCTATCGGTCGCTGGTGCTCAACTGCATCGCCCGCACCGCGCGCCATCTGGACCAGAGCGCGGACAAGGCCGCGCCGGGCCTGCCGCGCCTGGTCGCCTGGGGCGGGATCGTCGCGGCGTCGATGCTGATGCCCGGCGGCAATCCGCGCAAGCTGTTCGGCGAAGCGGGCCTGAAGCGCGCGATCGACAGCGCCTTCCATGCCGATGGCGGCATCATTTCCCGGTCGCCGCTGGCGCAGTTGGAGGGCGTGATGCTGCTGGCGATGGTGGTCGCTGTCTATGAGGTGCGGCGCGAACAGGTGCCCGGCTTCCTGATCGACGGGCTGAGCCGCGCGGTGCCGGCCTTGCTGGGCCTGACCCATGGCGATGGGGGTCTGGGCAACTGGCAGGGCGCGGGTGCGGTCGACCCCGACATGGTCGAGGCGCTGGTGCAGGCCAGCCGGGTGCGGACCCGGCCGCTGCGCCAGGCGCGCGACTGGGGCTATCAGCGGATCAGCGCCGGCAATACGGTGGTGCAGATCGATGCGGCGCCGCCGCCGGTCGCACGCCTGGCAGCCGCCGGCTGCGCCTCCACCGGCGCGATCGAGATCAGCGACGGGCGGCTGCGGCTGGTGATCAATTGCGGCGGCGCAGCGCTGGAAGGCGCCTATATCCCGCGCGATCTGGCCCAGGCGCTACGCTCCACCGCGGCGCACAGCACATTGGTGCTGGACGACAGCAATTCGACGGCGCTGATGCCCGACGGCACGCTGGGCAAGGGCGTGACCGAGGTCGAGCTGAACCGGCAGGAACTGGACAATGGCAGCAGGGTGGAGCTGAGCCATGACGGCTATGTCCGCCGCATGGGCTATGTCCACCGCCGGCTGCTGATGATGAGCGGCGACGGCAAGGAAGTGCGCGGCGAGGATATGCTGACCCCGGCGACGCGCGGCAAGAAGCCGGTCAAGCGGCCGGTGCAGCTGCGCTTCCATCTGGCGCCGGGCGTCGAACCGACCCTGACCGCCGACAGCCAGGGCGCGTTGCTGCGGATCGAACTGGGCGCGCTGTGGCAGTTCCGGACCGGGGCCGGCGTGCTGAGCGTCGAGGATAGCCTGTGGGTCGATGGCGACGGCCGCCCCCACCCCACAAGGCAGCTGGTGGTGACGAGCGAGGCACTGCCGGGCGGCTCCAGCATCGGCTGGCTGTTCAAGCGGGTCGGCTGACCCGCATCGCATTGGCCATCACGCGGGCGCTATTGTTCAGCCGGCTATCGATGTCCGTTTTTTCCTATGAACGGCCCGGACAAGGGCGCATGCAAGAGGGGCGACCCGAGGCCCGTTTGCTACCAATCAACGACCTCGCTCTCAGGCCCGGCCACTTTCAGCGGCCGGGCCGTTAGCCCTTTCAGCGGACAGGCGACGACTTCAGATAAGTATCGAACCAGGCGACGGTGCGGGTCAGCGAATCGAGCTGATTCTCCTTTTTCTGGAAGCCATGGCCCTCGGCCGGGTAGAAAATCGTCTCCACCACATTGCCCTTGGCCTTGAGGATGTCATGCACCTCCTGCGCCTGGCCGCGCGGCACGCGAATGTCGTTCTCCCCCTGGATGGTGAGCAGGGGCGCCTTCGCCGCGCGGATATAGGTGAGCGGCGAGGCGGCATCATAGACCTTGGGATCGCTCTCCGGCGTGCCGAGCAGGCTGCGCTGATAGGCTTTCAGCTCCTCATCCTGGTCGCGATACATGGTGCGCCAGTTGATGATGCCGAACCATTGGACGGCGGCAGCGAACTCGTCGGGCGCCCGGCCGATCGCCATCAGGGTCATGAAGCCGCCATAGCTGCCGCCGAAGATGCCGACCCGCTTGGCATCGACATAGCCGCTGTCGACCAGGAAATGCTTGGCCGCGACCGTGTCCTTGAGGTCGGCGCCGCCCAGATCCTTGACATTGCCGTCCTGGAACGCCTTGCCATAGCCGGTCGAGCCGCGGAAATTGGGTTGGATCACCACATAGCCGCGGCTGGCGAAGGCGGTGGCGTAGCGGCTGTAGCCATCCTGCGCCTGACCGGTGGGGCCGCCATGGGGCAGGACGATGGCGGGGTTGCTACCATCGCGCTTCAGATTGGCCGGCATGGTCACGATCGCGCTGATCAGCGTGCCGTCGAAGCTCTTGTAGGTGACGACATCGGACTTAGGCAGCGCGGCGGGCTGGAGGCTGGCGATGGCAAGCTGCGTCGCGGGGCGCGCAGCGCCGGCCGCAAGATCATAGAGATAGAGATTCGCCGGCGAGTCGGCGCCCGAATGGTTGAGCATCAGCATGGTGCCGTCGGGCGAGCGCGGCTCGCTGCCGACCAGATAATTGACGCCCGGCGGGATGGCGAGCGGGGTTTCCGCGCCGCTCGCCAGATCGAAGCGATAGAGGGTGCTGCGCGCGTCGGCGTTGATGCGGAAGATGAGCGCCCTGCCGTCACGGGTGAAGCTGGCCGGCACCTGCTCCCAGGGCGTGGATTTGAGCCAGCGCCATTTGCCGGTCACCGCTTCGAGCAGGCCGCCATGCATCTGGCCGCTGCCTTCATCGGTGGAGACGGCGATCCATTTGCCGTCCGCACTCGCATCGGTCGCGGCATAGACGGTGTCGGCCTTGCCGAGCAATTTCGCCGCCTTGCCGCTGGCGACGTCGATGCGCCAGATTTCGCTGACCTTGGAATCGATCCGCATGCGGTTGGCGATCAGCGCCTTGCCATCCGCGATCCAGGCGACCGGTGACCAGCTGAACTGCGGGTCGGCCTCCTGCGTCAGGTCGCGCACCCTGCCCGCCCCGTCCATCACCGCGACATTGGACTGGCCCTGGGTCTTGAGCTTGGTGACGAGTGCGACCAGGCCGCCGCTGGGGCCGACCAGCAGGTCACTTTCGCGCCGGTCGGGTGTGTTGGTGAGATTCTCGACCGCGCCGCCGCTCACCGGCACGCGATAGATGTCGCTATATTCGTTGCCGCCGACATCCTGCTGGAACAGCAGGTAGCGGCCGTCGGCCGAGGCGGCGAGGCCGGTCTGGGCATCGTCCGACTGGGTCAGCTGCACCGGCCAGCTGCCGGCGGTGTCGGTGCGCCAGATATTGGTGCGGCCGGTGAGGTTGGTGGCGACGAAAATCTGTTTGCCGTCGGCGCTCCACGCCGCGCTCGACAGGCTGCGCGAGGCGCCGATATCGGCGAGCGGCACGGCGCGAGCGTCGGGATTGACCGGCGAGGTCAGGCTTTTGGGATCGGTAACTGCCCGTTCCGGCGTCGGAATCTGCGCCAGCGCCGGGAAGGCGGCGAGCAAGGGCAAGGCGGTGGCGGCGAGCAGATAGCGCATGACAGGTCCCCCAACTGTTATGGGGCCACGATATAGCAGCGACAAAAGCCCGCAAGACGGGGAAAACAGGCCGTCATGGGACTGTATTTTTGCGACGGGGGCGACTAGAGGGCTGCGGCAAGCCTGAAGCGGCACCCCGAACAGCAGGAAGCATCCCCCATGACCACCGACGTCACCATCAAGCGCGCCCTCCTTTCCGTATCGGACAAGACCGGCCTCATCGAACTGGGCCAGGCACTGGGCCAGCATGGCGTCGAACTGGTGTCGACCGGCGGCACCGCCAAGGCGCTGCGCGAGGCGGGCCTGGCCGTGAAGGATATTTCCGAGCTGACCGGCTTCCCCGAGATGATGGACGGCCGCGTCAAGACGCTGCACCCCAAGGTCCATGGCGGCCTGCTGGCTGTACGCAACAACCCCGAGCATGTCGCGTCGATGGACGAGCATGAAATCGGGGCAATCGACCTGGTGATCGTCAACCTCTATCCCTTTGCCGCGACCGTGGCCAAGGGCGCCGACCGCGACGAGATCATCGAGAATATCGACATCGGTGGCCCGTCGATGGTCCGTTCCGCCGCGAAGAATCATGAGAGCGTCGCGATCGTCACCGATCCGGCCGACTATGCGCGCCTGATCGCCGAAATGGCGGAGAAGGCCGGCGCCACCAGCTATGATTTCCGCCGGATGCTGGCGGCCAAGGCCTATGCCGCCACCGCCGCCTATGATTCGATGATTGCCAGCTGGTTCGCCTTTGCCGACCAGGGCGTCGCCTTCCCCGAGAGCCTGTCGCTGTCGAGCAAGCTCAGCACCACGCTGCGCTATGGCGAGAACCCGCACCAGTCGGCGGCGCTCTACCTGCCCAACGGCCCGACCGCGAACGGCATCGCCCAGGCCAAGCAGATCCAGGGCAAGGAACTGAGCTACAACAACTACAACGACGCCGATGCGGCGCTGGAGCTGGTCAGCGAGTTCCGCGACGGCCCGCCAACCGTCGTCATCGTGAAGCACGCCAATCCCTGCGGCGTCGCCACCGGCGCGACGCTGATCGAAGCCTATGAAGCTGCACTCGCCTGCGACAGCGTGTCGGCCTTTGGTGGAATTATCGCCGTCAACCGTCCACTCGACGGCCCGACCGCCGAGGCGATCAGCGGCATCTTCACCGAAGTCGTTGCCGCGCCCGACGCCGATGACGAAGCCAAGGCGATCTTTGCCAAGAAGAGGAATCTGCGCCTGCTGCTGACCGGCGAACTGCCCGATCCGGCTCGCCCCGGCCTGATGGTCAAGAGCATCGCCGGCGGCCTGCTGGTCCAGAGCCGCGACAATGGCAAGGTCGACCTGGATGCGCTGAAGGTCGTGACCAAGCGCGCACCGACCGAACAGGAGCTGAAGGATTGCCTGTTCGCCTGGACCGTGGCCAAGCATGTGAAATCGAACGCGATCGTCTATGCCAAGGGCGGCAGCACCGCCGGCGTCGGCGCGGGCCAGATGAACCGACTGGAATCCGCCCGCATCGCCGCCTGGAAGGCGAAGGACGCGGCCGAGAAGGCCGGCTGGAGCGAACCGCGCACCATCGGTTCGGCGGTCGCCTCCGACGCCTTCTTCCCCTTCGCCGATGGCCTGCTGGCGGCAGTGGAAGCCGGTGCGACGGCGGTGATCCAGCCGGGCGGCTCGATCCGCGATGAGGAAGTCATTGCAGCAGCAGACGAAGCCGGCCTGGCGATGGTCTTCACCGGCATGCGTCACTTCCGCCATTAAAGCTTGTTTCCCAACGCGCTAGATGGCGCGTTGGGACGATATCGCGATCAGGTTTATGCGGGTGCGAAACGATCCTGTTCGCACCCGCAAAATCGCAGAAAACTGCCATTTTTTGGCAATTGGCCTCTTTTCAATGTCACCGGGCAATCCTATTTAGGATGACGACCCCGCACCCACGTCAGGCGTTGGGCACGACATAAGAAAAAGCATGTTCGACAGGAGAATAGGATGACCAAGAAGACGCTGGTGGCGATGGCCGCCACCCTGGCCCTTGCGCTGCCTGGCATGGCTATCGCCGGCAACAGCAGCAACGAAGTCGTCGTTGACGGCACCACCGGCCTCACCACCCGCACCATCGCCGTATCGGTGGCCGACCTGAACCTGGCCAGCAACAATGGCCTGCGCCGCGCCGATTATCGCATCAGCCGCGCCGCCAAGCAGGTGTGCGGCTGGGTCAACGGATCGATCCTGCCGGCGACGCCCGACTATCGCGACTGTGTCGGCAGCGCTCTGGACGGCGCACGCAGCGACCTCAACGCGCTGGCCCAGCGCCAGGGCTGATCTTCACCCATCCCGCAAGGGAAGCCTTCCCCGTCACGGGGACTGCAGGGGGCCGTTCCGCACATGCGGGGCGGCCCTTTCCTGTCGGCGGCTCATTCATGCTTACCGGCGATTAACCACTCCTTAGAGGATTTCCTTCACTCAGCGTGACACGAAGGACCATCCAGGGGATATAGAGCATGTCGCGTGTCGACCAGAGTGTGGACGTCGCCATCATCGGGGCAGGCCCGGCCGGCCTGACCGCCGCCTATCTGCTGACGAAGAAAGGCTTTTCCGTCACCGTCATCGAGAAAGACCCGGTCTATGTCGGCGGCATCAGCCGCACGGTCGAACTGGATGGCTATCGATTCGATATTGGCGGCCACCGCTTCTTTTCCAAGTCGAAGGAAGTGGTCGACCTGTGGAACGAGATCCTGCCGGACGATTTCATCCAGCGCCCGCGCATGAGCCGCATCTATTATGAGGGGAAATTCTACTCCTATCCCCTGCGCGCGTTCGAGGCGCTGTGGAATCTGGGCATCTGGCGTTCGACCCTGTGCATGGCGAGCTTTGCCAAGGCCAAGCTGTTCCCCAACCGCAATGTCCGTTCCTTCCAGGACTGGACCGTCAACGCGTTCGGCCACAAGCTGTTCTCGATCTTCTTCAAGACCTATACGGAAAAGGTCTGGGGCATGCCGTGCGACGAGATGTCGGCCGACTGGGCGGCGCAGCGGATCAAGGGCCTGTCGCTCTGGGGGGCGGTGGTCGATGGGCTGAAGCGCTCGCTGGGCCTCAACAAGAAGCCCAATGACGGCATGGCGACCAAGACGTTGCTCGAAACCTTCCGCTATCCGCGCCTTGGCCCCGGCATGATGTGGGAAGCCGCGCGCGACCGGGTGATCGAGGGCGGCAACCAGATATTGATGGCGCACAGCCTGAAGCAGCTGGCGCAGGATCAGGGCACGGAGCGCTGGCGCGTGGTGGCGGACGGCCCGGACGGCGATGTCATCATCAACGCCGCCCATGTGATTTCGTCCGCGCCGATGCGTGAGCTGGCCGCGCGCATCCATCCGCTGCCCGAAACCCTGCCCGAGGCAATGGAGCTCAAGTATCGCGATTTCCTGACCGTGACGCTGATGATCAAGTCGGAGGATCTGTTCCCCGACAACTGGATCTATATCCACGACAGCAAGGTACAGGTCGGCCGCATCCAGAATTTCCGCAGCTGGTCGCCCGAAATGGTGCCCGATGAATCGGTCGCCTGTGTGGGCCTGGAATATTTCTGCTTCGAGGGCGACGGGCTGTGGGCGTCGGCCGACGCCGACCTGATCGACCTGGCCAAGAAGGAAATGGCCATATTGGGCCTGTGCAATCCCGACGATGTCGTCGGCGGCGCGGTGGTGCGGCAGGAAAAGGCCTATCCGGTCTATGACGATGCCTATGCCGACCATGTGCTGGCGATGCGCACCGAGCTGGAAGCCGTCGCCCCGACGCTCCATCTGGTCGGCCGCAACGGCATGCACCGCTATAACAACCAGGATCATGCGATGATGACGGCGATGTTGACAGTGCGCAACATCGAGGCCGGCACCCGCGTCTATGACGTCTGGGGCGTCAACGAGGATGCCGAATATCATGAATCGGGCGAGGAGGGACAGGATGTCGAAGGACAGCGCGCCGCCCTTGCCAGCGAACGACTGGTGCCTTCCCGCCTGAAGGCCGCATGAGCCGATGGGCGAACCGTTGCGCGCCCTGACCGCCCGGCTGGGCGCCATCGCCACGCGCTTCATGTTCGCCCGCTACCTGCTGGCCAGCATCTGCGCGCTGTCGAGCGACATGGCGGCCTTCCTGATGCTGAGCCGAGCCGGTACAACGCCGATGCTGGCAGCCTTTGGCGGCTATGCGATCGGCCTGGTCGTGCATTGGGTGATCAGCATCCGCTTCGTGTTCGACACGGGCGCCGGCCCCAGTCACGCCCAGCGGTTCGGCTTCGTGGCCAGTGCGCTGGTTGGCATGGAGATCACCATGGCCATGGTTGGCGGGCTGAGCGCCGTCGGCATTGCCCCGGCGATCGCCAAGCTGATATCGGTCCCCGCCAGTTTCCTGAGCGTCTATGCGATCCGCAAATATGGCATTTTCGCGCGCAGTTGAGCGTCATGGCCGCTGGCTGATCCTGCTCGCCTGGCTGGCGTGCAGCGCGGTCATGCTGTGGCTGTTCCATGGCGATTTCGCCGCGCTGGGCTTTCGCGACCCCGACGATGCGATGCGGCTGGTGCAGGTGCGTGACTGGATCGGCGGACAGAACTTCTGGGATGTCAGCCAGCATCGGGTGAACCCGCCACTGGGCGGACCGATGCACTGGTCGCGCATCGTCGACATGCCGGTGGCAGGGCTGATCCTGCTGGCACGGCTACTGCTGGGGCCTGCGACCGCAGAACTGGTCGCCTGCATCACCGTGCCGCTGCTGTTGCTGGGCGGGTTGGCCGGCACCGTGCATCTGGCGGCCCGGCGGCTTGGCGATCCTGTTCTGGCCCTGATGACCGTGGCCTTGCTGCTGACGGCACCGTCGATCCTGGTGCAATTCACGCCGCTGCGGATCGACCATCATGGCTGGCAGATCTGGATGGCGACGATCGCGCTGGCCGGCGCACTGGATAGCAGCCGGGTGCGTGGCGGCGTGACGAGCGCGCTGGCGCTGGCAGTCTGGTTGCAGATTTCGAGTGAAGCCCTGCCCTATGTCGCGCTGTTCGCCGGACTGTTTGCGCTGCGCCAATGGCTTGATGGCCGGGAAGCGCCGCGCTTCATGGCCTTTGCGGCGACGCTGGGCGGGGCGGCGCTTGCGCTGCTGGCCTTGCTGCGCGGAAAGGCGGCCTTGCTGCATGACCAATGCGACGCGCTGTCGGCCGCCTATGTCTGGCCGCTGGTGGCAATGGCGGTGCTGGTGCCGCTGGCCGGCAAGCTGATCGGCACGGCCAGCATGTCCCGGCGCTTCCTGATCGCCGCGATCGGCGGCGGGGCCGCCATTGCGATCCTGCTGGCGATCGGTGGTCCCTGCCTGTCAGGCGATCCGTTCCAGGCGCTCGGGCCGCTGGCCTATAAATATTGGTATTTGCAGGTGATGGAGGGCCGGCCGATCTGGGTGCAGAGCCTGTCGCTGCGCGGCGTGATCCTGTTGCCCGCACTGGTTGGGCTGGCCGGCGCAATGGTCGCCGCGCGGCAAACCGTAAACCGCGATGCGCGCATGCGCTGGTTGGCGCTGGGCCTGTTGCTGCTGGGGGCGATGGCGGTATCGCTGCTGGTTATGCGCGCCGTGTCGGTCGCCCATGTCTATGCTCTGCCCGGTGTCGCCTGGTTGCTGATCGCCCTGTTCCGCAAGGTACAGGCATCATCGCAGGCGCTGGTGCGCGTCCTGGGATCGGTGGCGCTGATCCTGCTGACCCCCGCCGGGATCAGCGCATTGTGGATTGCCCTGATCCCCAACGCCCCGTCGGCCAAGACCAGCGCCGTCAATTGCCGGGCCGCCGCCACGCTGGCGCCGCTGCACACCCTGCCCCCGTCCACCCTGTTCGCGCCGCTGGACCTTGGCCCCGACATATTGGTGCAGACGCCGCACCGCGTGATCGGCACTGCCCATCACCGCAACGCCGCCGGCATTACCGCCGTGATCGAAGGATTCATGGCGACGCCGGAAAAGGCGCGCGCGGTGATCCAGTCGGTCAATGGCGGGCGTGGCGCCGACTATGTCGTGACCTGCGCGGGCCTGACCGAATATGCGCTCTATGCCAAGGATCATCCCCAGAGCCTGTCGGCGCACCTGATGCGGAGCAATGTGCCCGACTGGCTGCAACCGCTGCCCACCAAGGGACCGCTGCGCATCTACAAGGTCAGACGGGACTGAAGGCCAGCGCCACGCCGTTCATGCAGTAGCGCAGGCCCGTGGGCTTTGGCCCGTCGTCGAACACATGGCCGAGATGGCCACCGCATCGGGCGCAATGGACTTCGGTCCGGGACACACCCAGGCTGAAGTCGCGCGAGGTGCCGATGGCGCGGGGCAAGGGCGCATAGAAGCTGGGCCAGCCGGTGCCGCTGTCGAACTTGGTCTTCGAACTGAACAGTTTCTGGGCGCAGCCGGCACAGGTGAAGGTGCCGGCGCGATGTTCGCGGTTGAGCGGGCTGCTGTCGGGAAATTCGGTCGCGCCCTGGCGCAGCACCTTATAGGCCCAGGGGCTGAGCCTGCTGCGCCATTGCGCGTCGGTCAGGCGATAGGGATAGGCGGCTTCCGCCGCGTCGGGGCGGAATTGCCACAGGGCCAGTGCAGAGGCGCCGGTCGCGACGCCATAGAGAAAATGCCGCCGGTTCATTCCATCTCCCTAGCCTGTTCAGCCTGTCGAGCTCCTGAACAACTGCTTCCACCAGCGGCCGCCCGATTTGAGCACATGGCGGCGGAACAGCAGCACGCCGATGCGGATGATGAGGGCGACCCAGATGCCCTGCCACAGGATCGCCACCAGATGCGGCCAGAGCGCCGCATCCTGCGCCGCCCGCGCGATCATCGCGAAGGGCGAGGAGAAGGGAAAGACCACCGACGCCACTTCCAGCGGCGATCCCATATGGTCGACCGTGTAGGAGACGAAGAAGAAGATCATCATCTGGCCCATTGTGATCGGCATGTTGAGCGTCTGCACCTCGCGCACGGTCGCCGCCTGCGCGCCGATGCCCAGGAACAGCGAGCCGAGCAGCGTATAGGCCATGGCGAAATAGATGATGCCGAGCGTGATGAAGGCGGGCCAGCCCACCGCCGGATCGGGCAGGACCGTGCCGGGCGCCTTCAACGCCATGAAGATGGTGAAGGCGGTGGCGCCCCAGAAGGCGATGCCGACGAAGCTCATCCCCAGCATGGCGATCAGCTTGCCAAGGAAGATCGCGTCCACCGGCACGGCGGCAGCCAATATCTCGATGATCTTGTTCGTCTTTTCCTCGACCAGATTGGACAGGATCATGCCCGCCAGCAAGATGGTGAGGAAGAAGATGACGATCTGGCCGGTGCGACCGATCAGCAGACGGGCCTGAGACTGGGCGCCGAGACTGGTCGCCACTTCCTGCCGTTCGACCTTGACCATGTGCAGCACCTTTTCGGCCTGCGCCGCGCTGGCAATCAGGCTGAGATCCCCCTGCAGCCGGTCCAGATCCTCGGGCTTGCCGGTGAGGACCGGGCGGGAGACCGTGCCCGACAGGATGGCGACGACGTCCGAATCGGGCCGGGCCAGCTGGGTCCGGGGCGGGGTGCCGAGTGGCACGGCGTGAAGCCGCGGCAGCGCCTGTGGCCCCATGCGTTCGGTCAGGCGCTTGTGGGCCCGTTCGAGCGCGCCGACATCGGCCGGCGCCATGGCGATGCCGACGACCGGGCGCAGGTCGGTGCTGGAAATCTTCTGGGTGAAACCGGCAAAGACCATGCCGATGACGATCGGCACCAGCGGCCCGATCAGGAACAGGATGAAGGTGCGTGACAGAACGACGGCGGTGAAATCCCGCCGGGCGATCACGCTGGCGGCGCGCAGCAATTCCTTCATGCCCCGGCCTCCTGCGTGGCGTCATCGCGCATCTGGCGCGCAGCAGCCTCCCCCGCGATCGCGACAAAGGCGTCATGCAGGCCCGGCCGTTCGATCGACAGACTTTCGATGCCGGCCTGTCCATCGAGCAGGGCGCGCAGCAGCGGTTCGATGCCATCATCGGGCAGCGCGAAATGCCAGGCGCCATCCTGCGCCAGCGTGTCGGTCGGCAAGGCCCGGCGCCAGGCGCCGTCGCTCAGCCGTGTGCGCAATGTCACCTGGGGTGGCAGACGGTCGCGCGCGTCGCTGACCGATCCTTCAAACCGGATGCGGCCGCCCGCGACGATGGCGATGCGTTCGCACAATCGTTCGGCATGGGCGATGACATGGGTGGAAAAGAGGATGGTGACGCCCTTGCGCGCCTGATCGCGGATCAGCGCCTCCAGCTTTTCCTGGTTCATCGCGTCGAGGCCGGAAAAGGGCTCGTCGAGGACGATGAGACGCGGTTCATGGACGATCGTGCCGAACAATTGCACCGTCTGGGCCATGCCCTTGGAGAGCTGGCGGATCGGCTTTTCGACCGAAGCGCCCATGCCATAGTCCTGCAGCATGGCGCGCGCCCGTTCGCGCCCGACATGGAGCGGCAGGCCGCGTAGCGCCCCCATGAAGGCGATCGCCTCATAGGCCTTCATCGACGGGTAGAGGCCACGCTCCTCGGGCAGATAGCCGACCTGCTTGGCCATGCGCAGCGGCGCGCTATCGCCCAGCAGGGTGCGATGGCCCTCGTCAGGGTCGATGATGCCGAGCAGGGTGCGCAGCAAGGTGGTCTTGCCCGCGCCATTCGGCCCCAAAATGCCATAGATGGTGCCGGCGGGCACGGCGATATCGACGCCATCCACCGCGCGAAAATCGCCGAACGCCTTGACAAGGGCATGGCCTTCGACGGCATAGGGGGCGGCAGGAGCCGGAGTGTCACCGATCATCCGCCCCTGATAATCCCGGACCATGCCAGTGCAAAACGAAACATTGGAGCAGCGCCTGAAAGCGCAGGCCGCGCAATTGGGCTTTGCCGCCTGTGCGATCGCGCGCGCCGACGCCGCGCCGCGCACGGCCGAGCGGCTGCGTCAATGGCTGGAGGCCGGCCATCATGGCGACATGCTGTGGATGGAGGAGCGGGCCGAGCAGCGCGGATCGCCCACAGGCCTGTGGCCGCAGGCGCGGAGTGTCATCATGCTGGGGATGAGCTATGCCCCCGGCCGCGATCCGCTGGCGTTGGCCGAGGTCGGCGATCGGGGCCGCATTTCCGTCTATGCGCAGGGCCGCGACTATCATGATGTGGTCAAGAAGGCACTGAAGGCGCTGGCCCGCTGGCTGGTCGATCAGCAGCCGACCGCGCTCAAGGTATTCGTCGATACCGCACCCGTGATGGAAAAGCCGCTGGCGCAGGGCGCGGGGCTGGGCTGGCAGGGCAAGCACAGCAATCTGGTGAGCCGCCAGCATGGCAGCTGGCTGTTCCTGGGCGCCATCTATACCGAGATCGCGCTGGAGCCTGATGCGCCGGAAGTGGACCATTGCGGCAGTTGCACGGCCTGCCTGTCATCCTGCCCGACCGATGCCTTTCCCGCGCCCTATATCGTCGATGCGCGGCGCTGTATTTCCTATCTGACGATCGAGCATAAGGGGCCGATCCCAGAGGAGTTCCGGGCACGGATGGGCAATCGCATCTATGGCTGCGACGATTGCCTGGCGGCCTGCCCCTGGAACAAGTTCGCGCAGGGGGCAGCGGCCAACCGCGCCTTTATCGGCCGGGCGGAGCTGGCGGCGCCGGCGCTGGGCGACCTGCTGGACCTGGACGATGCGGGTTTTCGCGAAATTTTCTCCGGGTCGCCGATCAAGCGGATCGGGCGCGACCGGATGGTGCGCAATGCGGCGATCGCGGCGGGCAATAGCGGCGACCTGGGGCTGGTCGACCGGCTGCGGCCGCTGACATCCGATCCCGATCCGGTGGTGGCGGAAGCGGCCGAATGGGCGCTAGGCCAATTGCTCAGCGCTGCTGGAGCGTAGCCGCGCAGGAAGCGTGGTCGACATCGGTGCCGGCGGGCGTGCGGGCGTCGACATGAGTCACCACCGGCTCCTTCCCCTTGCCGGGCGAATAGAGATAGGCGTCGAGCACGCAGCGACCATTGGCGAATTGCAGCTTGCGCACGGTCGTTTCGCGAATGTCGAGGCGCGGCGTGCCGAACATCTGGGTCAGGCGCTTGGCGTCCATGCCCATCAGCGGCCCGGTCTTGGTGAAGGCGCTGGCCGGCGGACCGGCGGGCGGCGGGGTGTAGCTGGTGGCGGGCGGGACGACGCCGCCACAGGCCGCGAGCGGCAGCGACAGGAGCGCGGCGAGCGCGAAACGGGGCGACATCAGACCGGCTTCCTCTTGGACCCTAGCAACATGTGGACCGCCATAGCCGCGCTCCAGATCGGCGCAAGCAGGTTGACCAGGGGAATGAGGAAGAGAAGCGCCGAAACGAGGCCCATGAGCCACCGGTTGCCACGGCCGATCGGCGGCAGGCCGGGATGGCGCGGCTCGACCATGTCGGCAAGGTCGCGGCCGAGCAGATAGGCGTTCACCGCGAGGAACAGCCCGATCGTGCCGAACCCCGTGACCAGCAGCAGCACATAGCCGGGGAGCGCCAGCAGGTTCCAGCCGAGCGTGCGGCCGACCGATCGCAGCGCATAATGGAGGCTGCGGGTGAAGCCGACCGGCCGGCCCACAGCCTGTGGATAAGTATCGCGCTCCACCGCCTCGATCACATCGTCGGCGAACAGGCCCATGACCAGCATGGCGATGGTGCGGAACAGCAGCCAACTGGCCGCGATCATGGCAAGGCCGGTAGCAGCCGCCTCCGCCATGCCGCCCCAACCGTCGCCCTCGCCCCAGCCGAAATGGAGGCGCGTGGCGTGAAAGGCCGCCCATAGCCCGACGCCCAGCAGGGCGAAGAGCAACAGGGTCAGCGCCAGCGTCTTGACCAGCAGCCGGCGCGCCGCGGCGTGGAAGATCAGGGGGAAGGCGCGCAGCGCCGCGGTGATGATCATGGCCCGATATCCTGCGCCCCGGCGGCTCCGTCAATCAGCAGCGTTGCGCCAGCGCCCCCGGACCGGTAGAGACGGCCCAATTTACCGCTATTTTCCCATCATCTTTCACAGGAGCCCGCGTGACTTCTTCCCCCACGCTTGACGTTGTCGCGATCGGCAATGCCATTGTCGACGTTCTGGCCCGCAGCGACGACGCCTTTCTGGCGCAGCATGCGCTGACCAAGGGCGGCATGCAGCTGATCGACGCCGAAATGGCCGAAACTCTTTATGCCGACATGCCCCAGGCCAAGGAAATCAGCGGCGGTTCGGCCGCCAACACGCTGGCCGGCCTCGCTGCGCTGGGCGCCAAGTGCGGTTTCATCGGCCAGGTGAATGACGACCAGCTGGGCGCCGTGTTCGCCCATGACGTGCGCGCGCTGGGCATCAAGTTCGACACGCCGGCGGTGCAGGGCGACATCCCGACCGCCCGCTGCCTGATCCTGGTGACGCCGGACGCACAGCGCACCATGAACACCTTCCTGGGGGCGTCGCAGTTCCTGCCCGAAGCGGCGCTGGACCTGGAGCTGATCCAGTCGGCCCGCATCCTGTATCTGGAAGGCTATCTGTGGGACCCCGAGCAGCCGCGTGCCGCGATGCGCGCCGCGATCGACGCCGCCCGGAATGCCGGCCGCAAGGTCGCCTTCACCCTGTCCGACAATTTCGTGATCGACCGCCATCGCGCCGACTTCATCGACCTGATCGAACAGGGGCTGATCGACATCCTCTTCTCGAACGAGGGCGAAATCCAGTCGCTGGCGCAGGTCGATGATTTCGATGCAGCGCTGGCCCGCTTCGCCGACAAGGTGCCGGTGCTGGTGTCGACCCGCAGCGAAAAGGGCGCGGTCGCCATCGTCGATGGCGTGCGTCACGAGGCGCCGGCTGCTCCGGTCAGCCAGATCATCGACACCACCGGTGCGGGCGACCTGTTCGCTGCCGGCTATCTGGCCGCACATCTGGAAGAGCGCAGCGTCGAGGATTGCCTGGCGCTGGGTGCGGCGGCGGCGGCCGAAGTCATTTCGCACTGGGGCGCGCGTCCCGAGGAAGACCTTAACCTGATCCGCGCCAAGCTGTTCGCCTGATCGCGACAGACACTGACAAAAAAGCCCGCCTCTCCGGTCGAGAGGCGGGCTTTTTTATTGGATGGATCAGGCCGGGCTCTTCTGCTTGCGGAACAGGGCGCGGTCGTCGGGGCCGAAGCCCCAGCGCCAGATGACGAAGCCATAGGCGCCCAGGATCGCCCAGACGCCGACCGCCAGTTCGACCCATTCGAAGCGCGCAGGCAGGGCGACGAAGGCCGCACCAACGATGCAGGCGACGCCCGAGGCGCTGAGCAGCGGCCAGCGCCAAGCATTGACGCGGGCGTGGAGCAGACTGGAGAGCAGCCGCGCCTTGACAAAGGCGCCAGCGCCGAGCGCGATGCAGAGGCCCAAAGCGGGCGCGGCGGCCAGTTCCTGCGGCGTGAGGCCGAAGCGCTTGCCGAGCAGGATCAGGCCGAAGCTGAGCGCTGCCTGCAACGCGATCATGCTGAGCGAGATCATCAGATTGCGGTGGCGGGCAATATAGACCAGCGCGGATTCGCTGACCACGGCGGTTGCGGCCACCACTTCGGCCAGCAGCAGGAAGGCGAGCGCGCCGGTGCCGCCGACGAAATGCGGACCAACCAGGCCCATGACGGCCTCACCCGGAATGCCGAGCGCCAGCGCGATGCCGGCCTGCGCCGCGATGATCCAGAAGCCGACCTGGCTGACCTGGCGCGCGATCGCCGCCAGATTGCCTTCCGCCAGGTTGCGGGTGATGACCGGGCCAAGGATCGGGTCGAAGCTGGTCTTCAATTTCTGTGGCAGCGAGGCGACCTGCTGCGCGACATAATAGATGCCGACGATCGCCGGGCTAACGAAGAGGCCGAGGATCGCCATGTCGAGCCGGCGCGAGCCCCATTCGACGCCGTCCGCGGCCGCGAGCGGCAGGTTGCGGCGGGCGAGGCGCCAGAGCCGCCCGGCATCGGGACGCCAGCCATGCGGCCGGCCATAATGACGCCACATCGGGATGATCGAGGCGATCATCGCCGCGACCATCGACACGACATAGGAGAGGATCAGGCCGTCGCGCAGCGAATAATAAGCGAAACCGAAGGCCCCGATGCTGATCGCCCAGGGTTCAATGATCGAGCGCGCGCGGACCGTGGCGCCGATGTCGAAGCGATAGGCGCAGGCGGCAAGCGCAACGTCGGAGGTGGCAACGGCGATGACGATCAGCGCCAGCAATCGGTCGAGCCCGTTGATGCCGCTATTGGGGAACATCGCCTGGGGGAAGGCGATCAACAGGCCGGCCCCCAGCAGCGACGCGATCAGCGTCACCACCATCGCGTCGGTCACGACATGGCTGTGCGGCCGTTCGGTCTGGGCGAGCGCACCGGCCAGGCCGCGCTTGAGGCCCAGCGTCGCGATCTGGGCGACGAATTCCACCACCAGCACGGCATAGGCGAAGCGCCCCAGCGCGTCGGCGCCATACCAGCGGCCGGCGATGAACAGGAAAGGCAGGCGCGCCGCCAGGCGCAGCAGGAAGCCGAAGACGTTGGTCCGTCCGCCCTTGGCCAGGGCGGCGATATCATCCTTCTGTTCGGCAGGGGTCGCCTGCGCGGTCACAGGACCCTGGTCCCCCTCGATTGTCATGCTCATGTCTATAGGCGATCTATTGTGTCGCGGCGATGCTTATTCAGGCCGCAGCGGACGCGCCAGCAGCGCGTCGATGACCTGTGCCAATGGTGCGGCGTCGCCGAGCAGGGCACAGACGGCTTCCACCACCGGCATTTCGACGCCGGCCGCGCGGGCTGCATCGCGCAGCACCGGCGCGGTGTGCGCGCCTTCGGCCACGGTGCGACGGTTGGAGAGGAGGTCGGCTGCGCTCTGCCCCTCGCCCAGCCCCTTGCCGAGCGAGAAGTTGCGCGAATTGGTGGAGGAACAGGTGAGGACGAGGTCGCCCAGGCCCGACAGGCCGCCCAGCGTTTCGGCGCGGGCGCCACGCGCCAGGCCGAAGCGGGTCATTTCGGCAAAACCCCGGCTGATCAGCGAGGCGCGCGCATTGAGGCCGAGGCCGGCCCCTTCCGACACGCCGCAGGCGATGGCGAGCACATTCTTGACCGCGCCGCCGATTTCCGCGCCGACGACATCGTCCGACAGATAGGGGCGGAAGGTTGGGCGGGCGATGCGCGCCGCCAGCTTTTCGGCCAGCGCCTGGTCGGCGCAAGCGAAGGTGACGGCGGTCGGCAAGCCCTTTGCCACTTCATGGGCGAAGGTGGGGCCAGAGAGGACGGCGATCGGCGAGCTTGGCTGCGCCTGCGCCGCGACTTCCGACATCAACAGGCCGGTGCCCGCCTCTATCCCCTTGGAACAGAGAACCAGCGGCACGCCGGCCGGCGCCTGCGCGACGACGCTGCGCAGATGCTGGGCCGGGCTGACCACCAGAATCAGGTCGCGATCAGCCAGGTCCGACAGGACGCCGGTCGCTCGGATCGAGGGCGAAAGCGGCAGGCCGGGCAGATAGAGCGGATTTTCATGGGCGCCGTTGATCGCGTCGACCACGGCGGCTTCCAGCGCCCAGAGGCGCACATCCTGCCCGTCGGCGGCCAGCAATTGCGCCAGCGCGGTGCCCCAGGCGCCTGCTCCGATGACTCCCGCCTTCATGCCTTCACTCCTGCTCCACGCGCCTTTTCCGCCGTCGGATCGAGCGGCCAGCGCGGCCGGGCGGGGATGGTCAGATCGTCGGTCATGCCGGCCGCATAGCGCTCCGCGCCGGCCCAGGCGATCATCGCCGCATTGTCGGTGCAGAGCCACAAGGGCGGCGCGACGAAGGGCAGGCCATGATCCTGCGCCAGCGTGGTCAATGCTCCACGCACCGACTGATTGGCGGCGACGCCGCCAGCCACGACCAGTGCGGTCACGCCTTCGCTCGCGGCGAGCGCGCGGCGAGTGCGGTCGAGCAGGCAGTCGATCACTGCCTGCTGGAAGCTCGCGGCGATATCCTCGACCGCATATTGGCCCGACTGGGCGGCGCGCATCACCGCGCTCTTGAGGCCGGCGAAGGAAAAATGGGGTTCGTCGGTGCCGACCAGCGGGCGCGGCAGCGGCACGGCGCGCGGATTGCCCTGCGCCGCCGCCTTTTCCACCGCCGGACCGCCGGGAAAACCGAGGCCGAGCAGCTTGGCGGTCTTATCGAAGGCTTCGCCAGCAGCGTCGTCGATCGTGGTGGCGAGGCGGCGATACTGGCCGACGCCGTCGACCCTGAGCAGCTGGCAATGGCCACCCGACACCAGCAGCAGCAGATAGGGGAATTGGAGATTCTGGTCGGCGAGGCGCGGCGAGAGCGCATGCCCCTCCAGATGATTGACCGCGACCAGCGGCTTGCCGCTAGCATGAGCAAGCGCCTTGCCGGTGACGAGGCCGACCATCACGCCCCCGATCAGGCCGGGGCCGGCGGTGGCGGCGATCACATCGACATCGGCCAAAGTCATCTTTGCGTCGGCCAGGGCCGCCTCGACCAGCGGGGCCAATGCCTCGACATGGGCGCGGGCCGCGATTTCGGGCACGACGCCGCCATAGGGGCGGTGCGCGTCTTCCTGCGTGGCGAGGCGATGGGCCAATATCTGCCCGTCGGCCGTCACCAGCGCCGCCGCGGTTTCGTCGCAGCTTGATTCCAGGCCGAGGATGATGGTCATTGCCGCTTCCATCTAGTGCCCGTGGCCATTAGAGCAAGCCGCTTATGAAAAGACCCGAACGACCGTTGCGCCTTGGCACCAGGGGATCGCCGCTTGCGCTGGCCCAGGCCCATATGACCGCGCAGGCGCTGCGCGACGCCCATGGCTGGGATCAGGACGCCATCACCACCGTCATCGTCCAGACCAGCGGCGACCGGATTCAGGACCGGGCGCTGGCCGAAATCGGCGGAAAAGCCTTGTGGACCAAGGAACTGGACCGGGCGCTGGCGGAGGGCGAGATCGACTGCGCCGTCCACAGCATGAAGGATGTCGAGACGATCCGGCCCGATGCGATCCGGATCGCCGCGATGCTGCCGCGCGCCGATGTGCGCGACCGGCTGGTCGGCGTGGAAAATTTTGCCGCGCTGCCGCCGCAGCCGATCGTCGGCACCAGTTCGCCGCGCCGTGCCGCGCAGGTGAAGCGGCTGCGCCCCGATGCGCAGATCATCCTGTTCCGGGGGAATGTCGCCACCCGGCTGGCCAAGCTGGAAGCCGGCGAGGCCCATGCGACGTTGCTTGCCGCCGCCGGGCTCGACCGGCTGGGCCAGGCGGACATTGGCGCCACGGTCGAGATCGACACCATGTTGCCGGCACCGTCGCAGGGGGCGGTCGGCATTGAGACGCTGGCCGACAATGACGCCATGCTGGGCTGGCTGGCGGCGATCAACCATCGCGACACGTTCGATTGCGTGATGGCCGAGCGCGCGGTGCTGCGGGGCCTGGGCGGCACATGCCATTCGCCGATCGCCGCACTGGCGCTGCTGGAGGGCGGACAGATTCATCTGCGTGCCGAGATCATCAGCCCGGAAGGGGACGAGACGGTGCGGGACGAGGCACGGCTGGCGCGCGGCGATGCGGCGGCGGCCGAGGCGATCGGCCGGGGCCTGCTGGAACGAGCGAGCCCGGCACTGCGCAGCCTGTTCGAGGGGTGAGACCGCTCATCATCCTGCGGCCCGCGCCCGGCGCCGGCAGGACGGCGGACAAGGCGATGGCCATGGGGCTGGCGGTGCGGCTGTGCCCGCTGTTCGCGGCCGAGGCGCTGGCCTGGACACCGCCGAGCGCCGGGGATTTCGACGCCCTGCTGGTGACGAGCGCGCAGACGGTGCGATTCGGCGGGGTCGCGCTGCAGGCCTATCGCGCCTTGCCGACCTATGCCGTGGGCGAAACGACCGCCGGGGCGCTGCGGGAAGCAGGATTTGCCGATCCGGTCGCGGGGGATGGCGATGCCAGCGCGATCGCCGCACGGATCGCGGCCGACGGGCACCAGGCCGTGTTGCACCTGTCGGGAGAGGCGGTGGCGCCGATGGACGCGGGGCCGCTGCGGGTGACGCGCATTCCGGTCTATCGGATGATGCCCCTGCCCTGCGATCGGCTGGACCTGAGCGGCGGCGTGCTGCTGGTCCATTCCCCGGCTGCTGGTGCGCGACTGGCGGAGATATTAGCCGAAAATCAGCGCGCAACGTGCGACGTCGTGGCGATAAGTCCGGCGGCGCTTGCCGCCTGCGGCAGCGGATGGGGCAGCGCGCAGGCCGCCGATGCGCCCAATGATGCGGCGGTACTGGCCCTCGCCCGTCGATTGTGCGAATGAAACCGCGGTCGCAAACGAGAGAGACTTGATGAACGAGCAGGAGAGTGTGGAAATTCAGCAGGAAACGCCGCCGCCCGCGCGCCGACGCACATCCTGGCTGACGCCCGTGCTGCTGCTGTTCGCGTTTCTGATCGGCATCGGCGTCACCATCTGGGCGATGCCGCAGATCGAACGGCGCTGGGGCAAGGACGAAGCGGTGACGCCCGCCCTGCCCGCGCCGCTGCTGGGCAGCAACGCCATCCCGTCGGGCCGTCCGCTGACGGCGGATGCCGCGCAGATGCTCGACGCCCGCGTGATCCAGCTGGAGGAGCGGCTCAACCGCATCACCGTCGAGGCGCAGGCCGCGTCGGGCAATGCCGCGCGCGCCGAAGGGCTGCTGGTCGCCTTTGCCGCGCGCCGCGCGCTCGATACCGGCGCCCCGCTCGGCTATGTCGAGGGGCAGCTGCGGCTGCGCTTCGGCCAGGCCCAGCCCCGCGCCGTCGCCACCATCATCAACGCCGCGCGCGAGCCGGTGACGCTGGCCGACCTGCGCGCTGGCCTGGTCGATGTCGCCGATCGCGTCACCTCGCCGCCGGCCGACGCCAGCTGGTGGGACAGTTTCGAGCATGAGGCGCGCGAGCTGATCATCATCCGCAAATCCTCCACCCCCTCGCCCCGGCCGCAAATGGCGATGCAGCGGGCGCTGCGCTATATCGACGCCAGCCGCGTCGGTGCGGCGCTGGCCGAGGTGGAGCGCATGCCCGATCGCGCTGCGGCCGATCGCTGGATGCAATATGCCCGCCGCTATCTGGAGGCGCGCCGGGCGCTCGACCTGATCGAGACGGCAGCGATATTGGAGCCGCGCCAGCTGCGCACGACCGAGGGCGCCAGCGTCGCCCAGACATCCCCCCTCGCCCCCTGACCCGCTTTTCCTGAGACGCACCGTTCATCGCTTGCGATGAAACCCATGGACGCACCCTGCGTTTGTCACGAGAATGTCACCTTTTCCGCCCGGTTCAGGACAACATCTCTCGTGCCACCCTATGCCGATGCCATTGCCAGCTTCTGGAAGGGCCGCCTTGCCAGCGGTCCGCGCGCATCTGCGCGCCCGTCGCTGTCGCATCTGCTGGGCAATGCGTCGGTGCCGTTCGACATCAGCCGGACCAGGGCGCAGGCCGAGACGCTGAGCCGCGCGATTCGCGGCGACGGGCGGCATATATTGCTGGTGCCGGGGCTGATGGCGTCGGAACATCGGATGGAGCCGCTGCGCGCGATCCTTAACGCCGCCGGCTATCATGCGCATGGCTGGGACATGGGCCGCAATTTCGGCCCGCGCGCCGATACGCTGGAGAAGATCGACGCCCGCGTCGATGCGATCCGCCGGATAAGCGGCAAGCCGGTGACTTTGGTCGGCTGGAGCCTGGGCGGCCTTTATGCGCGCGAATATGCCAAGTTCGCGCGATCCAAGGTTGGCGGCGTGGTAACGATGGGCACGCCCTTTTCCGGCGACCCGCGCGCCAACCATGCCTGGCGCCTCTATCAATTGGTGTCGGGCTTCCCGGTCGATACGCCGCCCTTCCCCTGCACCCGCGAGGAGAAGCCGCCGGTGCCGACCGTGGCACTCTGGTCGCAGCGCGACGGCGTGATCCTGCCCGAATGCGCAAGAGGCCGCGCCGGCGAGCGCGACCGCG
This sequence comes from Sphingobium sp. VMM, assembly GCF_056790315.1. NCBI lineage: Bacteria > Pseudomonadati > Pseudomonadota > Alphaproteobacteria > Sphingomonadales > Sphingobiaceae > Sphingobium > Sphingobium sp. VMM. The sequence continues at coordinate 62,690 of NZ_JBXGSI010000013.1, read as the reverse complement.
CGATCGAGGTCGATTGCACCCATATGGGCTTCGCCGCCGCGCCGGAGGGGATCTTGGCCGTCGGCAAGGCGCTGGAGATGATGGCCGCCTGAGCGGTCAGTAACGGACTGGTTCGCCCTCCACCGTCAGCAGGCTGGGATCGGTCAGCCGCACATGGGTTTGATAATAATATTTTTCGGTCGGCCGGCCATCCGCCAGAAAATGAATTTTCACCCGCTTCGCTTCGCCACGCACCGCGATGGTCTTGCCCGTCAGATATTGATCGAGTTCCGCACCGAAACGCTGTGCCAGTGCATCGGCCATGGCGCCGGGAATGGCGATCGTCAGGTTGCGGGGATCGCGATAATCCTGCTGAGAATTAAGATAGAACCAGCCGCCCTGGCGCCCAGTGGCGCGGACGGGCAGCTCGAACACCCCCTTCACCCCATCGGGGGCGACAGCCGCGGCATTCATCACCGCCTGTTCGGGAAAGATATTATAGGAAGCAGACGGCGCTGCGGCTCCCATGAGCAGCAGGCCGGACGACAGGATGAGAGCATAACGCATCAGGCTGGCCTCCAGAATGGTCCGGTCCGGCCAGCCTAACCCGATCAACCGGCCACCGCCAGCCTCTTCAACGCTTCTTCCCGGCCTATCAGGGGCAGGAGTTGGCCCATGTCGGGGCCGTGGTCCAGGCCGGTGAGGGCGCGGCGCAGGGGTTGGAACAGGGTCTTGCCCTTGCGGCCGGTTTCGTCCTTGAGTGCGCCGGTCAGCGTGCGCCAGATGTCGGCGTCGAAGGGGACGGCGGACAGGATGCGATAGGCGGCGGCGAGGAAATCGCGGTCCTCTTCCGCCGCTTCGGGCGCGGCGATCGGGCCGGTGACGATCTGCCACCAGTCGGCGGCGCCCGCCACCGTCTCCAGATTGGGGCGGATCGCGGCCCAGGCGGCGGCGTCCATGCCCGCGGGCAGGCGGTCGGCGACCGCCTCATAGGGCAGTTGATGGACGATCTTCTGGTTGAGGCTGGCCAGTTCGGCTTCATCGAAGCGCGCGGGGGCGCGGCCGAAATGGGCGAAGTCGAACGTTTCGATCAGCGGCGCACGGTCCGCAAAGGGCTCGATCGGCTGCGAGCTGCCGAGACGGGCAAGCAGCGACGCGATCGCGGCCGGCTCCAGACCGATCTCGCGGAAATGGGCGACGCCGAGCGAGCCGAGACGCTTCGACAGCTTGCCCTCGCTGCCGGTCAGCAGCGCCTCATGCGCGAACTGGGGCAGCGGGGCGCCGAGCGCGCTGAACATCTGGATCTGGGTCGCGGTGTTGGAAACATGATCCTCGCCGCGCAGCACATGGGTGACGCCCATGTCGACATCGTCGATGACCGAGGGGAGCATGTAGAGCCATGAGCCGTCGGCGCGGCGGATCACCGGGTCGGACAGCAATTTGGGGTCGAAGCGCTGCTCGCCACGGATCAGATCGGTCCAGATGATCGGCTGGTCATGGTCGAGCTTGAAGCGCCAGTGCGGCGTGCGCCCTTCGGCCTCATAGGCAGCGATCTGGTCCGGGGTCAGCGACAGGGCGGCGCGATCATAGACCGGCGGCAGGCCGCGGCCGAGCAGCACCTTGCGGCGCAGTTCCAGTTCCTGTTGGGTTTCATAAGCTGGGTAGACATGGCCCGAGGCCTTGAGCGCCGCGAACCGCGCCTCATAGAGGGCGAAGCGCTCCGACTGTTTTTCCTCGCCATCCCAGTCGAGGCCGAGCCACTTCAGGTCGGCTTTGATCGATTCCGCATATTCGGGGCGCGAGCGCTCCAGGTCGGTGTCGTCGAGGCGCAGCAGGAATTGGCCACCGGACTTGCGCGCCCACAGCCAATTGTGGAGCGCGGCGCGGATATTGCCGACATGGAGATGGCCGGTCGGCGATGGTGCGAAGCGGGTGATGACAGTCATATCTTTATTTCCAAACCCGTGCGCCCCGAACGAAGGGGCTTCGCCATGCTCAGCCTGCCCTTCGACTTCGCTCAGGGCGAACGGATGTTACTTATACGCTGCGGAAGGCGTTGGTGATCGGGTAGCGGCGGTCGCGGCCGAAATTGCGGATGCCCAGCTTCACACCGGGCGGCGACTGGCGACGCTTATATTCTGCGATGTAGAGCAGATGCTCGATCCGGGTGACGACCGCCTTGTCAAAGCCGCGCTCGACCAGCTGGGCCACCGACAATTCCTCTTCGACCAGGCCATAGAGGATCGGGTCCAGCACCTCATAGGGCGGCAGGCTGTCCTCATCCTTCTGATTGTCGCGCAGTTCGGCGCTGGGCGGCTTGGTGATGACGCGTTCGGGCATCACCGGGCCGGCCGGGCCAAAGCCTTCGCCGAGCGAGGGCATATTGTCGTTGCGCCAGCGGCAGAGGTCGAACACCGTCGTCTTGTAGGCGTCCTTCAGCACCGAATAGCCGCCCGCCATGTCGCCATAGATGGTGGCATAGCCGACCGACATCTCGCTCTTGTTGCCGGTGGTCAGCAGCATATGGCCGAACTTGTTGGAGAGCGCCATCAGGGTGAGGCCGCGAATGCGCGACTGGATATTCTCTTCGGTGAGGTCGCGCGCCTTGCCCTCGAACACCGGGGCCAGCATCGTGTCGAAGGCGGCAACCGCCGGCTCGATCGGGATGGTGTCGTAGCGGACGCCGAGCAGGCGGGCGCATTCGACTGCGTCATCCAGGCTTTCCTGGCTGGTGAAGCGCGAGGGCATCATCACGCACCAGACCCGGTCGGCGCCCAGCGCATCGACCGCGACGGCGGCGGACAGAGCGGAATCGATGCCGCCCGACAGGCCCAGCACGATGCCGGGGAAGCGGTTGCGGTTCACATAGTCGCGCAGGCCCAGCACCATCGCATTATAGATGTCGGCCGGGCGCGGATCGAGTTCATGACGCTCGCCGGGCAGGCAGACCCACTGGCCGTCCCATTTCTCCCACTGGGTCAGCACCAGCTTTTCCTCCCAGTCGGGCAGTTGCTGGGCGATCGAAAGGTCGCCGTTCATGACGAAGGAGGCGCCGTCGAACACCAGTTCGTCCTGACCGCCGACGCGGTTCAAATAGACGAGCGGCAGGCCGGTTTCGCGCACGCGGGTGCCGGCGACGACGTTCAGGCGGCGATCATCCTTGTCGACCTCGAACGGGCTGCCATTGGGGCTGATGAGGATTTCCGCGCCCTCGGCCCGCAAATGGGCGGTGACGAAGGGGAACCAGATATCCTCGCAGATCGGCACGCCGATCTTCACGCCGCGAAACGTGATCGGCGCGGGCAGCGGGCCGGGGGCGAACAGGCGCTTTTCGTCGAACGTGCCGTAATTGGGCAGTTCGCGCTTCTGGCGGATCGCGGTGACGGCGCCATTTTCGATCAGGGCGACGACGTTGAACAGCACGCCCTGCGACGCGACGACGGTGCCGACCAGCATCGCCGGGCCGCCATCGGCGCTTTCCTGCGCCATCCGGTCGAGATGATAATTGGCCTGGTCGAGCAGCGCGGGCTTGAGCACCAGATCCTCGGGCGGATAGCCGATCAGTTGCAGTTCGGGATAGACGATCAGGTCCGCGCCCTTGGCGCGGGCGCGCCATTCCAGCATGGCGTCGGCATTGGCCCTGGGGTCGCCCATGGTCTGGGTCATCTGGGCGAGCGCGATCACGAGTTTGTCGGTCATGCCTTGGCCCCTAGAGCATTTTCGCATGCTGCGAAAACGCTCTATTCCCCGATGCCGCATTTTCGAACCGAATGCCCGCTTCGCGGTCATCCTGAAAATGCTCCGGCCATTTTGTCGCAGGGCGCAAAAGCGCCTTTCCACATGGGACATGCGCCGCTAAAGGGGCCGCGTTTCGCGCATCGTCATCAATTCGTCACGCCAATTAGCCTGGGGATTTTCGCCATGAAACTCATGACCGGCAATTCGAACAAGCCGCTCGCGGCCGCCATCGCCGACTATATCGAAATCCCCCTGACCGAGGCCAGCGTCCGTCGCTTTGCCGACGAAGAAGTTTTCGTGGAAATTCATGAGAATGTCCGCGGCGAAGACGTGTTCGTGATCCAGTCGACGGCCTATCCGACCAACGACAATCTGATGGAATTGCTGATCATGATCGATGCGCTCAAGCGCGCGTCGGCCAAGCGAATCACCGCCGTCGTTCCCTATTTCGGCTATGCCCGCCAAGACCGTAAGCCCGGCCCGCGTACCCCGATCAGCGCCAAGCTGGTCGCAAACCTGATCACCACCGCCGGCGCCGACCGCGTCCTCTCGGTCGATCTCCATGCCGGCCAGATCCAGGGCTTCTTCGACATCCCGACCGACAATCTGTTCGGCGCCCCGGTGATGTCGGCCGATATCCAGGCCCGTTTCGGCGACAAGAATATCATGGTCGTGTCGCCCGACGTCGGCGGCGTGGTGCGCGCCCGTGCGCTCGCCAAGCGGCTCGACAACGCGCCGCTGGCGATCGTCGACAAGCGCCGCGAGCGCGCCGGCGAGTCGGAAGTGATGAACATCATCGGCGACGTGAAGGGCCGTTTCTGCATCCTGATCGACGATATCGTCGATTCGGCCGGCACTTTGTGCAACGCCGCCGCCGCGCTGAAGGCGCAGGGCGCCGAGGAAGTCGTCGCCTATGTCAGCCATGGCGTGCTGTCGGGCGGTGCGGTCGCCCGCGTCGAGGCGTCGGAACTGCTGGAACTGGTCATCACCGACTCGATCCAGGGCACCGATGCGGTGAACGAGGCCAAGCGCATCCGCCACCTGCCAATCGCCCCGCTGCTGGGCGAAGCAATCAAGCGCATCGCGGACGAAAGCTCGGTGTCGAGCCTGTTCGACTGATCGCGACAAGGGGCGGGCAGCCGGTCGGTTGCCTTTCCTGTGACTGTCACAGACCTACGCCGGTCGAGCCTCGCTCGGCCGGCGTTGTCGTATCTGACGTCAGTGCGTCGGGAACAGGATGATCGGCAGGGCGAAGACCAGCGCCAGGCCGGAGACGATGCGCTGGCCGCGCGAGACGCCCAGCGGCAGTTCGCGCCACACCATCGGGCAGGCGAGCAGGGCGAAGACGACGAGGATGTTGGAGATCGCCACCGATCCGCCGATCGGCATGTCCTGCCGCAGCGCGAGGCCCGCGAACAGGCAGATGAAGCTCAAGATCCAGCCAACCAGCGCCATGAGGCCCCCTTTCCCTTGGGAGGCTAGAACGGCACGGTTTCCAAAAGCTTAATCGGCGTCTTCGGGGATCGGCACCCACGGGTCATAGCTGCCGAAGCTCCAGACATTCCCCTCAGGATCGAGCGCGGTATAGCCGCGCCCCGGATAGCCCGGATTGTCATGGGGTTCGTCGACCACCACCGCGCCTTCATTGCGGGCATGGAGGCAATGGGCATCGACATCGGGCACGACCATATAGACGCAGGCGGTGATGCCGCCCAGGTCGCGCACCGTCGACCAGGTGTAGAGCGATTCGCCCTCCATATCCTTGACGCTGCCCAGCATCACCATGCCCTCGCCCAGGACAAGCTGGGCATGATGGATGATGCTGTTGTCGAGATCGTCGGGATAGACGGCGTGCCGCTCGAAGCCGAAGGCGGCGCACAGGAAATCGATGGCGGCGGGTGCATCGGCATAGCGCAGGCACGGGATGACGGGAGAACCGGGCATCTTTCCTCTCCTCTTCGGTGAATCAGGATGGCTCAGTCTAGCCTAGCGCGCGCCGACCGGCTAGCGAAGGGGCATGACGACCCGCGATGACCTGGCCCTTGCCAACCGCCTTGCCGACGCCGCCGGCGCCGCCATCCGTCCCTTTTTCCGTGCGCGCTATGATCTGGAGATCAAGGCCGACAAGTCGCCGGTGACGGAGGCCGACCGCGCCGCCGAAGCCGCGATCCGCGCGATCCTGGAAAAGGAACGGCCGAACGACGGCATCATCGGCGAGGAATATGGATCGGTCCGCACCGATGCCGAGCGGGTGTGGATTCTCGATCCGATCGACGGCACGCGCAGCTTCATCGCCGGGCGGCCGATCTTCGGCACGCTGATCGCGCTGACGCAAGGCAGCTGGCCGACGATCGGCATCATCGACCAGCCGATCGCGCAGGAACGCTGGGCCGGGATGAGCGGCCAGCCCACCACCTTCAACGGCAAGCCGGTGCGCACCCGCGCCTGCAAGGCGCTGGAGGGCGCAGGGATAGCCACCACCAGCCCGCATCTGTTCGCCGAGGGCGACGTGCCCCATTATATGGCGCTGGTCGGCGCCGTGTCGGGCGGATCGCCGCGCCAGGGGCCGGTCTATGGCGGCGATTGCTATAATTATGGCCTGCTGGCGTCGGGCTTCCTCGACATCGTCATCGAATCCGGGCTGCAAAGCTATGACTTCGCCGCTTTGGTGCCGGTGGTCGAGGGCGCGGGTGGGCTGATGTGCGACTGGAATGGCGAACCGCTGACCGCCGACAGCGAAGGCCATGTGCTGGCGCTGGGCGATCCGGCACGGCTGGAGGATGTGCTGGAGGCGATCCACGGCGCGGGTGATGGGCATGACCATGGGCATCATCACGATCATTGAGGCGCCTGCAAGCGACCAAGAGCGGTCGTTCCTCCCCGGCACGGGGAGTTCAATGGAGACACGCGTCTCCATTGAACAGGCGCGGAGCGCCTGACGGAGGGGCAAGTGTCTATTGGTACTACGCTATCCGGCCTGTGCCCCTCCACCACTCGCTACGCGAGCGGTCCCCCTCCCCGTGCCGGGGAGGAATGTCTTGTTCACACCCTAATCCCCCGCCACAGCATCCCTGACAGCGGCGTCGTAGAGAGCGCGATTGCCTTCGTCGCAGCAGACGAAGAGGATTTGGTCGAAGGCATCGGGGTCGCGCCGCAGCGCTTCCGCCACGGCGCGGGCGGCGACCTTGGCGGCCTGGGCCCTGGGATAGCCATAGACGCCGGTCGAGATCGCCGGGAAGGCGACCGCGCGCAGGCCGTGGTGGCGGGCGAGCGACAGGCTGTGGCTGTAGCAGCTGGCGAGCAGGTCGCGCTCGCCCTGATTGCCGCCCTGCCAGACCGGGCCGACGGTGTGGATGACGTAGCGGGCCGGCAGCCGATAGCCGCGCGTGATCCGCGCCTCCCCGGTCGGGCAGCAACCGATGCCGACGCATTCCTCCAGCAGCTCCGGCCCGGCCGCGCTCTGGATCGCGCCGTTCACGCCGCTGCCACCGACCAGGCCATTATTGGCGGCGTTGACGATCGCGTCGACCGCGCAACGGGTGATGTCGCCCGTCACCACGTCCCAGCGCGTCGTCCCGACCATCATAGCCTCAGTCCCTGATCGGCCCGCCGATCGACCAGACATGGCCGAAGGGATCGGTGAGCTGGCCATAGCGGGCGCCCCAGAACTGGTTGTCGATCGGGAAGCGGATCGCCGCGCCGGCGGCCAGTGCGCGGCCCCACCAGCGATCGGCATCGTCCACTTCCAGATGCAGCGTGACCGCCGCCGGCTTTTCCGCCGGGGCGCCGCCGCACATTTCGGGAAAATGATCGTTCAGCATCAGCCCGCCATCATTGACCGTCAGATGGGCGTGCATGATGCGCGTGCCATCCTCTTCCAGATGGCGGCTCTGTTCGGTCGCGCCGAACGCAGCCGTGTAGAAGGCGATGGCGTCGGCGGCCTTGCCGTCGGCGATGGTCAGACGGGGCGTGACCCCCGGCAGGACGAACGGCGTGTCGCTCATGATCCTCTCCTTCGCGTCGACTCATGGGTCGAGTCGGCTGGGCCGGAGGATAGGCCCGACGCACGCCGTTCAGAAGATGCCGAGGAACTTCTTGTTCTGCGCCTTCTTCTCGGCCTTGCTGCCCTTGCCCGCTTCATCCTTCGCGGTGGTGCCGCGGCCGACATCGTCGCGCGGCTTGCCGCCACGGGTGCGCTGGGCGGCGGCATCGGCGCCGGCCAGCACCGGGCCACAGGCCGCCGCCTTGGCGTCACCCACATCGACAAATGCCAGTGTCGCGGCGATCGGCGTGGCGACGATACCCAGCGCCGCCGCCGCGCCGCCGCGCGCGATCAGGTCCGGGCTGATGACGTTGATCGACGGCCGCGCGAAATAGCCGCCAACGCCGACCGGCGACTGGCCGGACAGGAGGCTGATCTTCTTGCCATCGGCGCGGAAGGCGAGGTCGAGGCTCTCATTCCTGAACGAGAAGCCGCCCCGGCCGACCATCACATTCTTGCGCGTGTCGATCAGGATCGGGTCGGCCGCCGCCACGCCGTTGCGCACGGTGAAGGCAATGAGACCGCAATTGATCTGCACCGGATCCTTCAGCTTCTTCTCGAACATCTTGGTGATAAAGGTGCCAACATCAATTTCCGACAGCTGGACATTGCGCGCCCACATGCTGCCCGCCGGCAGGATGACGGCAATGCGGCCATTGGCAGTGGCGAGCGAGTCATGGACGGTATCGCCCAGGCCCGTCATCTGCATCCGCGCCTTGACCATGCCGGTCGTGCCCGATTGCTCGACGCCCCAGCGGGCGAGCAGCGTGCCCATCGGCGTGGGCGCCAGGCGGACGTCATAGCTCGTGCGCACCGGCTGGTTGCGGGCGTTGATCTCTATGTCCGACGCGACATGGCCGCCCGCCATGTCGAAGGTCAAAGGCGAGAGGGTCAGCAGGCTATGGTCGAGCTTCACTGTCATAGCGGCGTTGGCGATCGGCACGTTGGGCGCGCGGATCGTCTTCACGCTGTAGCGGACATTGGCGTCGAAATTGCGGATCGCCTCGATCCGCAGCGGCGCGTCGGGCAGCAGGCGCGGCGTGCCCTGCACGGTCGTGATCGCGCCCGCCCCACCCTGCGCATCCAGCCTTTGCGGATCATAGCCGATGAAGGGGCCGACATCGATGATGTCGAGCCGCTGCGTCGCCAGATCGGCATCGAGCAACAGCCGGTTGTTCGGCAACGACACGGTGAAGCGGCCAGCCAGGTCGGACGCGCCGAACCGGCCCTTCAAATGGGTGAAGCGCCACTCCTCGCCCGCCTTGGTCAGCGCGGAGGTGAAGCGATAATGACGGGTGCCGGGAATGGCGACGCCCAGGAAATCGAACAAATGGCTGAGATTGGGCCCCTGCGCCACGACGCGCAGGTCGCTGCCCTCCAGCTCGGTCGCGCCGGGCAGTGTGCCGGTCACCTCCAGCACGGTCGCGCCCGCCTGTGCCCGCAGCGCGAGGCTGTTCTTGCCGCCGGTGACGGTGGCGTTGGGCGACAGCAGGCCGCCCTTCAGCGTGAAGGGCTTGCCGCGCATCGTGCCCGTGCCCGACAGGCGGACATCGCTGGCGAAGCGGGTGTCCTGCGCCTTCACCGTCTCGAAGCCGATATCGGTCGAGAGCATCAGCACCGGATCGCGATAGCGCATCGTCGTACCGGCCAGCAGCGCGCGGCGGACGAGCGGCAGGGTCATCGGCTCGCCCTTGCGATCGGGGTCGCCCAGCGTCCATGTATTATGCTGCCGGTCGCGCGACCATTCGAGGTCGGCGGCGGCCCCCCGCAGTTCCAGCCAGGGGATGCGATATCTGCTGCCGAAGATCAGGCTCAAGGGCGCGATCCTTGCGTCGATCAGGTCGGCGCGCAGCAGGTCAGGCCGGCTGGCCCAGGGCAGGTTGGCGACGCGCATCCCCTCCGCCCGGAACTTGATCGCGATCGGCGCGAAATAGAGCTGGAAGTCGCCGCCGACCTCTACCTGCCGTTCCAGCCGGGCGGACAAGATGCGCTCGAACGACCCTTTGAGGAAGCGCCCCTTGGTGATGAAGAGGATCAGCCACAGGGCGAAGAGGATGCCGATGATCCATAACAGGATGCGCGCCGGCAGCGGCAGGGTGCGCCAGCGGTCGCGCGCGCGGCGCAGATGGACAGCCGCGCCACCGGGCTGGGCGGGCTTGGACGCGCTGGGCGGCACAGGTTCGACATCGGCCATGGCAGGGTCAACGCGGGCATGCCGCCTTTGGGTCCGAATCGCTTGCTTTTGCGGGCGCGGCCGACTATGGGCCGCCCTTCGCGATATTCAGTGAGACCGCCCGGCTAACTAGGGCTGCCGTGGCTGTCTGTAATCGTCGCGCCAAACAAGGAGACGAAAATGCCCAAGCTCAAGACCAAGAGCGGTGTGAAGAAGCGCTTCAAGTTCACCGCTTCCGGCAAGGTCAAGCACGGCGTCGCTGGCAAGCGTCACCGCCTGATCTCGCACAACGCCAAGTATATTCGCCAGAACCGTGGCACTTCCGTGCTGTCCGATGCCGACGTGGCTCACGTCCGCCTCTGGGCACCCTACGGCCTGAAGTAAGGAGTAGAGGACAATGGCACGCGTAAAACGTGGTGTAACCACCAAGGCGAAGCATAAGAGGATTTTGGTTCAGGCGAAGGGCTATTATGGCCGTCGCAAGAACACGATCCGCGTCGCTCGCCAGGCTGTCGAAAAGGCCGGCCAGTACGCTTATCGCGACCGAAAGGTCAAGAAGCGCACCTTCCGTGGCCTGTGGATCCAGCGCATCAACGCGGGTGTCCGCGCTGAAGGCCTGACCTATTCGCAGTTCATGCACGGCCTGAAGCTGGCCGGCGTCGAGCTGGACCGCAAGGTCCTGGCCGACATCGCGATGCACGAAGGCGAGGCGTTCAGCGCCATCATCGCCCAGGCCAAGGCTGCGCTGCCCGCAGCCTGAAGCTGATCGATCGCAAGATCGTCAAAGGGGCGCCGGGGCAGATGCCTTCGGCGCCCTTTTTGTTTTCCTCGACCTCCGTTCGTTTCGAGCGTGTCGAGAAACGCCCGCACTGCGCTTGCCGCTTCTCGACTTCGCTCGAAGCGAACGGTGAAGAGAGCGCCTTGGAGAAGTGATCCCATGTCGCTGCATCTCTGGTGGTTATATGTCACGGCAGTCTTCCTGATCTCGGCCACACCCGGCCCCAACATGCTGCATGTGATGACGCAGAGCATCGCCCATGGCCCGCGCAAGGCGCTGGTGACGATGGCGGGGCTGATGAGCGCCGTGCTGCTGTGCCTGATCGCGTCGGCGCTGGGCCTTGGCGCGCTGCTCAAGGCGTCGCCGCGCCTGTTCGACATATTGCGCTATGCCGGTGTCGCCTATCTCATCTGGCTGGGGATCAAGGCCTGGCGCGCGCCGGTCGGCACTGCCGACGGCGGCGATGCCGGCCCGGTCCGCTCGGCCCGTGCGCTCTATGCGACCGGCCTGCTGACGGGGCTCTCCAACCCGAAGCTCATCATCTTCGCCGCCGCGCTCTTCCCCCAGTTCATCGACCTGGCCCGCCCCTTCTGGCTGCAGCTCGCGATCCTGATCGTCAGTTTCGTGGTGATCGAGAGCTTCTGGTATTCGGTCTATGCGCTGGGCGGTCTGCGCCTCGCCCGCTGGCTGGCGCCCGCCAACCGGCAGAAGCTGTTCAACCGCGGCACCGGCCTGATGTTCATCAGCTTTGGCGGCGCGCTGCTGGGGGCACGGGCTTAACCCCCAACTCCGTCATTCCCGCGAAAGCGGGAACCCATCTCCGGAAGATGCGATGACGCGCGAGATCAACCCCACCGTTTACATTCTTGCCAGCCGCAAGAATGGCACGCTCCACACCGGCGTCACATCCGATCTCATAAAGCGCCTCTACGAGCATCGAAACGGCTTGATCGAAGGCTTCACGAAAGACTACGGCGTCAAGCGCCTGGTCTGGTTCGAACCGCATGACAGTATGGACAGCGCCATCCTGCGGGAAAAACGGATCAAGAAATGGAACAGGCAGTGGAAGATTGAGCTGATCGAAGCCGGGAATCCCGATTGGGACGATCTGGCGCTGGGCTTTGGCTTTGAGCCTTTGTCCTCTTTACGTAGCGACTGATCGATAGATCAGGAGATGGGTTCCCGCTTTCGCGGGAATGACGAAGGTTTGAGAAGATGAGTGAAATTGCCAATCTGAAAGCCGGCCTGATCGCCGACATCGAGGCTGCCGACACGCTGGACGCGCTGGAAGGGCTGCGCGTGGGCGCGCTGGGCAAGAATGGGGTCGTCACCGGCCTATTGAAGACGCTGGGCGGCATGTCGCCCGAGGAGCGTCTGGAGAAGGGCCCGCCGATCCAGGATCTGCGCGAAAGCGTGACCGCCGCGATCGCCGACCGCAAGGCCGCGCTGGAGCAGGCCGCGCTCGACGCCCGCCTCGCCTCGGAAAAGGTCGACATGACCCTGCCCGCCGATCTGGGGCCGCAGGGCAGCGTCCATGCCGTCAGCCAGGTGATGGACGAGCTGGCGGAGATCTTCGCCGACCTGGGCTTCTCGGTCGCGACGGGTCCAGAGATCGAGGACGACTGGCATAATTTCACCGCGCTCAATATCCCGGAGACGCACCCGGCGCGCGCGATGCACGACACCTTCTACTTCCCCGACGAAGAGGGACAGAAGAAGATGCTGCTGCGCACCCATACCTCGCCGGTGCAGATCCGCACCATGATGACGCAGGAACCGCCGATCCGCATCATCGCGCCCGGCCGCGTCTATCGCAGCGACTCCGACGCGACCCACACGCCGATGTTCCACCAGATCGAGGGTCTGGTGATCGACAAGGGCATCACGCTTGGTCATCTGAAGTGGACGCTGGAGACCTTCCTCAAGGCCTTTTTCGAGCGCGAGGATATCGTCCTGCGCCTGCGCCCGAGCTATTTCCCCTTCACCGAGCCGTCGGTCGAAGTCGACGTGGGCTACACGCTGACCAATGGCCAGCGCGTCATCGGCGGCGACGGCGATGCACCCGGTGGCGGCTGGCTGGAAGTGCTGGGCAGCGGCATGGTCAACCGCCGCGTGATCGAGGCATGCGGGCTTGATCCCGACGAATGGCAGGGCTTTGCCTTCGGCACCGGCGTCGATCGTCTCGCCATGCTGAAATATGGCATGAACGACCTGCGCGCCTTCTTCGACGGCGATCTGCGCTGGCTGAAACATTATGGATTTTCGGCACTCGACGTGCCCACGCTGTCGGGAGGAGTCGGCGCATGAAGTTCACCCTGAGCTGGCTCAAGACGCACCTCAAGACCGATGCCGATCTGGCCACCATTCTCAAGACGCTGAACGCCATCGGGCTGGAAGTCGAGGATGTGGAGAACCCGGCGGAGAAGCTGGGCGCGTTCAAGATCGCCAAGATCCTGACCGCCGACCGTCACCCGCAGGCCGACAAGCTGCAGGTGCTGAGCGTCGACCATGGCGACGGCAACCCGCTGCAGGTCGTGTGCGGCGCGCCCAATGCCCGCGCCGGCCTGATCGGCGTGTTCGGGGTCGAGGGCGCGGTGGTGCCGGTCAACGGCATGGTGCTCAAGAAGACCGCCATTCGCGGCGTCGAATCCAACGGCATGATGTGCTCCACCCGCGAACTGGAGCTGGGCGACGATCATGACGGCATCATCGAACTGGCCGGCGACGCGCCGGTGGGTGAAGTCTATGCGAATTGGGCCGGCCTCAACGACCCGGTCATCGATGTGTCGATCACGCCGAACCGTCAGGACTGCATGGGCGTGCGCGGCATCGCCCGCGATCTGGCGGCGGCGGGCCTGGGTACGCTGAACGCCATCATCGTGCCGGAGATTGCCGGCGTGGGTCCGGGACCGGACGTGCGCACCGACGATGTCGACGGCTGCCCCGCCTTCTTCGCCCGCTCGGTCAAGGGCGTGACCAACGGCGCCTCGCCCGAATGGATGGCGCGTCGGCTCAAGGCGATCGGCCAGAAGCCGATCAGCGCGCTGGTGGACATCACCAACTACATCATGATCGACCTCGGCCGGCCGCTGCATGTCTATGACATGGCGACGCTCAAGGGCGGTCTGGTTGCGCGCAAGGGCAAGGCCGGCGAGGAAGTGCTGGCCCTGAACGGCAAGACCTATGCGATTGACGAGACGATGACCGTCATCGCCGACGACGCGGCCGTGCATGACATTGGCGGCATCATGGGCGGCGAACATTCGGGCGCGCAGGACGGCACCACCGACGTGCTGATCGAATGCGCCTATTTCACGCCCGAGCGGATCGCGGTGACCGGCCAGAAGCTGGCGCTGACCTCAGATGCGCGCGGCCGGTTCGAGCGTGGCGTCGATCCCGCCTTCCTGGACGATGGCCTGTCGATCGCGACCAGCCTGGTCATGACCCTGTGCGGTGGCGCCGCGTCGGAAGCGACCCGCGCCGGCACCCCGCCCGCCACGCCCAGGACGGTCGCCTATGCGCCCGACCAGTGCCTGGCGCTGGCCGGCGTCGATGTGCCGCATGACGTGCAGAAGCGCATTCTGGAAAGCCTGGGTTTCGGCGTCAGCGGCGAAGCCGGCGGCATCGAATATCAGGATGGCGTGCCGGTGAGCGTGCCGGGCCACTGGACCATCAGCGTGCCGACCTGGCGCCGCGACGTCGATGGCTGGCCCGATATCGTCGAGGAAGTGGTGCGCATCGTCGGTCTGGACCATGTGCCGTCCACCCCGTTGCCGCGCGTGCCGGGCGTCGCCCGCCCGACCGCCACGGCCGAGCAACTGGTCGAGCGCCGCGTGCGCCGCACCGCCGCCGCCCGCGGCCTGGCTGAAGCGATCAACTGGTCCTTCATTTCCGAGAAGGAAGCCGCGAGCGTTGGCGGTGGCGACTGGACGCTGGCCAATCCGATCTCCGAAGACCTGAAGGTCATGCGGCCCTCGCTGCTGCCCGGCCTGCTGTCGGCGACCAAGCGCAATGTCGATCGCAGCGCCACGTCGATCCGACTGTTTGAACTCGGCCGGCGCTATTTCAAGCAGGGCGAGCGCGCTACGGTCGGCTTCGTGCTGGCCGGCGAGAGGACGCCGCGCGGCTGGCAGAGCGGCAAGGCCCAGCCCTTCGACGCGTTTGATGCCAAGGGCGAAGTGATTGCGCTGCTGGCGGCCGCCGGCGCCCCGGTCGGCAACCTCCAGACCATGCCGCTTGATTGGCACTACGAAGTTCCGATCTGGCATCCCGGCCAGTGTGCGACGCTTCGGCTCGGTCCAAAAACTGTGCTAGCCCAATTTGGCGTATTACATCCAGCGTTTGTAAAAAAATTCGGTTTGAGCGGACCTGTTGTAGCTGCTCAAATTTATCTGGATAATATTCCCCCCAAGCGCAAGAGCGGCTTCATGCGCGCGCCTTACGCGCCGCCGGCGCTGCAGGCGGTGAAGCGCGACTTCGCCTTCCTGGTGCCGGAAGCGGTCGAGGCGGATGCGCTGGTGCGCGCGGTCAAGGGCGCGGACAAGAAGGCGATCGTCGACGCCCGTCTGTTCGACGTCTTCACCGGCCCCGGCGTGGATGAAGGCCACAAGTCGCTGGCGGTAGAAATCACGCTGCAGCCGGGCGAGAAGAGCTTCGCCCAGGAAGAGCTGGACGCGATCAGCGCCGCCGTGGTCAAGGCCGCCCAGAAGCTGGGCGCGAGCCTGCGCGGCTAAAGCGAGAAAGGCCGGCGATGGACGGGAAGGCTGAACGACTTCAGGCCCGCCTCGCCGGCCTCTTCTACATCGGCACCATTGGCTGCGGCATGTTTGCCGAGGCGGTGGTGCGCGCGGCCCTGATCGTGCCGGGCAACGGGCGCGAGACGATGCGCAACATCGCCGACTATCCCTGGCTCTACCGGGCCGGCGGGGCGAGCGATGTCGCCATGCTCTGCTGCTATCTGGCGGTCACCGCCCTGCTCTATGGCCTGTTCGCGCCGACCGGGCGGGTGTTGGCGCGCATAGCCGCCCTGTTCAGCCTGACCGGCATTGCCGTGCTGGCGGGCAACAGCCTGCTCCATCTGCAGCCGCTCGCGCTGATCGATGGTGCGCCGCATCCCGGCATCCCGATGGCGGAGGTGCAGTCGCTGGTGCGGATCAGCCTCAGCCTCCACAATGATCTCTACGGCATCAGCCTCATCTTCTTCGGCATCTATTGCCTGCTGATCGGCTGGCTGGCGATCCGATCACGCCAATTGCCGGTGGCGGTCGGTGCGCTGCTGATGGCGGGCGGCGCGGTCCATCTGTTCGCCCGCAGCCTGGCGCTGCTGTCGCCGGCAATCGGCGAGGCGATCCCCGGCCAGCTCGATTTCGTGCCGTTGCTGGGCGAAGGCACCTTCGCCATCTGGCTGCTGCTGTTCGGCGCGCCGCGCCCGGCGGCGCCGGAGGTCAGCCCGTAATCTTGCAGCCCTTGGCCGATGCCATGCCGCGTAGATAGCCGCGCCGGGCGAGACCGGCGGCAATCGCGGCGCGCAGTCGACGTTCCGCCGGGGCGGCGCCGCTGATTTCCCGCACCACGCCGCGGAAGGGGATCAGCGAATTGACCAGCGACTTGCCCACACCCTCGGCGATCTTGCTAGTGCGATCCTCATTGGCTTCGCGGCCGATGGTGAAATCGGGACCAAGCACCTTGTTGAGCGCCGCCATGTCGCCATTCAGCGCCTTGCAGGTCTTGCCCGATGGCGCGGCATAGGGATTTTCCTCGGCCGCGACGAGGATCGGCGGCACCTGCGTCTTTTCGATGCCGACATCGCGAGCCGGCTGGGAGGCGATTTCGCCCGCCTTGTCGAGCGTGTCGTCCCTCTTCTTGCCCTGTTCCTGAGCGAGCGCCGACGTGCCGAGCAGCAGCAGGATGGTGGCGGTCGATACGGCAATTTTCATCATTGGTCCTCCCGCTGGCTCAACCCGCCAGCCCCCATGTCGGTTCCGCAACGTAACGATTGCGCGGCGGGCGAGACAGTCGGGATTTGCCGCGCCGGACCTTGGAATAGAACCTGATTCACGTCATCTGCGGAAGCCCAAGGTGCTTCCACAGATGACGATCCGGCTCTATGTCGCTGGGCAAACAGGAGTGTTTCGCCATGAACGACCGCATCGCCATCGCCTCCGACCAGCTGTCCGCCAGCATATCGCCGCTGGGCGCCGAACTCTGGTCGCTGACCGATGCGCAGGGGCGCGAGCTGATGACCGATGCCGACCCGCAATGGTGGACCGGCCATGCGCCCCTGCTCTTCCCCTTCGTCGGCCGGTCGCGCGGCGACGTCTATCGGCTGAACGAAGTCGACTATCCGATCGGCCAGCATGGCTTTGCCCGGACCAGCCCCTTCACCCTGGTCCATCGCAACGAGGAAGCCGCCCTGTTCCGGCTGGAGGCGGACCGGGAGACGCGCACCGTCTATCCGTTCGATTTCCGCCTCGACATGGGGTTCGTGCTGGAGGGACCGAGCCTGCGCATGACCGCCACCGTCATGAACCGGGGCGAGACGGCAATGCCCTTCTGCTTTGGCTATCACCCCGCCTTCGCCTGGCCGCTGCCCTATGGCGGCCGCGTCGAGGACCACCGTATCCTGTTCGAGCAGGCCGAACCCGCGCCGATCCGCAAGGTCGGCAGCGAGCCGGGGCTGATCGCGCTGGAAAGCGTTCCCTCCCCGGTCGAGGGGAAGGAACTGGCGCCGACCCATGCCATGTTCGCGGGCGATGCCCTCATCTGGGACGATCTCGCCAGCCGGTCGCTGACCTGGGGCGTGCCCGGCAAGTCCCACCTGAAGATCGATTTCCCCGATACGCCCTGGCTCGGCCTGTGGCAGAAGCCGGGCGCCCATTATCTGTGCGTCGAACCCTGGGCCGGCATGGCCGACCCGGTTGGCTTCACCGGCGATGTCTGGGACAAGCAGGGCGTCATGACGCTGCTGCCTGGCGACAGCCGATCCTTCCGCATGGACGTGACGCTGGTCGACGTGTAACGGGCTTTCCCAAGTTCCGTTCAGGCTGAGCGAAGTCGAAGCCCTCCACTGAGCGCAGCGAAGTGCCTCGCCTCCGCTCGGCAAGGCCCTTCGACTTCGCTCAGGGCGAACGGGTTATTTTACTCGTGCCCCAGAAAACCGCCCCATGAGCATCCCATCCCGCCGCACCTTCGCGATCATTTCCCACCCGGACGCCGGTAAGACCACGCTGACCGAAAAGCTGCTGCTGGAAGGCGGCGCGATTCATCTGGCCGGCGAGGTCAAGGCGCGCGGCGCGAACCGGCGCGCGCGATCGGACTGGATGAAGATCGAGCAGCAGCGCGGCATCTCCGTCACATCCTCGGTCATGACGTTCGAGCGGACGCGCGATGGCGAGACCATCACCTTCAACCTGCTCGACACGCCGGGTCACGAGGATTTCAGCGAGGATACCTATCGCACCCTGACCGCGGTGGACTCGGCGGTAATGGTGATCGACGCGGCCAAGGGCATCGAGCCGCAGACGCGCAAGCTGTTCGAGGTCTGCCGCCTGCGCAACGTGCCGATCATCACCTTCGTCAACAAGGTCGACCGCGAGGGCCGCGAGCTGTTCGGCCTGCTCGACGAGGTGGCGGACCAGTTGCAGCTCGACGTCTGCCCGATGAGCTGGCCGGTCGGCATGGGTGGCGAGTTCGAGGGCATTTACGACTTCGCCACCAACCGGCTGATGCAGCCCACCGGCCCGTCCAAGGAATTTGACGGCACCCGCCACCAGTTCAGCGGCCTGGATGATCCCAAGCTCGCCGATTATCTGTCCGAGCGGGGCCTGGAAAAGCTGCGCGAGGAGGCCGAACTGGCCCAGGGCGGTTATGCCGAGTTCGACCTGGAGCGCTATCGCCATGGCGACCTGACCCCGGTCTATTTCGGGTCAGCGCTCAAGCTGTTCGGCGTGACCGAGCTGATCGACGCGCTGTCGGCGCATGCGCCGCCGCCGCGCGCCCAGCCGGCCGAGCCGGCCCCGGTCGAACCCGAGGGCAGCGAAGTCACCGGCTTCATCTTCAAGGTGCAGGCCAATATGGACCCGATGCATCGCGACCGCATCGCCTTCATGCGGCTGGTGTCGGGCAAGTTCCGACGCGGCATGAAGCTGACCCCGTCGGGCAGCGGCAAGGCGCTGGCCGTCCATTCGCCGATCCTGTTCTTCGCGCAGGACCGCGAGCTGGCGGACGAGGCCTTCCCCGGCGACATCATCGGCATCCCCAATCATGGCGCGCTGCGCGTGGGCGACACGCTGAGCGAGAAGCCGGGCCTGCGCTTTACCGGCCTGCCCAATTTTGCGCCGGAAATCCTGCGCCGCGTGCAGCTGAAAGACCCGACCAAGACCAAGCAGCTGCGCAAGGCGCTGGATGACCTGTCCGAAGAGGGCGTGATCCAGGTCTTCTATCCCGAGATCGGCAGCAACTGGATTGTCGGCGTCGTCGGCCAGCTGCAGCTGGAAGTGCTGATCAGCCGGCTGGAGGCGGAATATAAGGTCGCAGCGGTGCTGGAACCCTCGCCGTTCGACACCGCCCGCTGGATCAGCGGCGACGATCAGGCGATCAAGGATCTGGTCGCCTATAATGGCGCCAACATGGCCAAGGATCGCGACGGCAATCTGGTGTTCATGGCGCGCAGCGCCTGGGACATCGGCTATCAGCAGGAGCGCCATCCCAAGGTGAAGTTCAGCGCCACCAAGGAGCGCTAAGCCGACAGCGAAAGTGACAGGGCAACGCCCTGTCACCTCGCGGGTCAGGCCGTCACCCAATCCTTGCGCAGCGCCTTGCCGGCGAGCGCCATGAACAGGCCGGCGAGCAGGTAGAAGCCGAGCGCCGCGACGATGGCGTAGCGCAGCGCTTCCTGGCCATAGGTCGGGGTCAGCGCATCGGACAGGGCGCCGACGCTCCAGCTGCCAAGACCAAGCCCGACGAGATTGTTGATCAGCAGGAAGGTCGCCGAGGCGCTGGCCCGCATATGCGGCGGCACCAGATGCTGCACGGCGGTCAGCACCGGGCCGAGCCAGACATAGACCAAAGCCTGCGGGATGAGGAACAGGGCGAAGGCGAAGGATACGCTGGATGACAGCACGCCGACCACGAACAAGGGCATGCCGATCACATAGCTGATCGCGGGCACCCAGGCGAACCAGGCCTTGTCCCTATTGCCCATGGCGTCGCCCAGGAAACCGCCGAGCAGCACGCCCGCGACCCCGCCCAGCAGCAGCAGCCCGCCCAGAAACTGGCCCGCGCCCAGCAGGTCAAGGCCGAAGCTGCGCATCAGCAGGCTGGGCAACCAGAAGGCGACGCCATAGCCGCACATCGAGCTGCACGCTGCGCCCAATGCCAGGAACCAGAAGCTGCGTTTGGCCGCGAGAATGCCGAACACCGCGCTGACCGGCACGGGCGTGCCAGACTGCACCGGGCGGGCCGGTTCGCGCACCACCAGGCGGAAGAGCGGCGCGATGAGGATGCCCATGATGCCGACCGCGATGAAGGCCGTGCGCCATTCGACGGTCTGGGCGATATAGCCGCCCAGCAGCACGCCGCCGGCCGAACCCAGCGGAATGCCGAGCGAATAGATGGAGAGGGCGCGGGCGCGCTGATGCTGCGGGAAATAGTCGGAGATGACCGCATAGGAGGGGGCGACGCCGCCCGCCTCCCCCACGCCGACGCCGATGCGGAACAGGAACATCTGCATGAAATTGCCGGCCATGCCGCAGAGTGCGGTGAAGCCGCTCCACACCGCCAGACTGACGGTGATGACCCAGGTGCGACTGGTCCGGTCGGCCAGCAGCGCCAGCGGGATCGCCAGCGTCGAGTAGAGAAGCGCGAAGGCGATGCCGCCCAGCGCGCCAAGCTGGGTATCGGTCAGCCCCAGCTCCGCCTTGATCGGCCCGGCGAGGATGCCCAGGATCTGCCGGTCGAGGAAGTTGAAGGTATAGACCAGCAGCAGCATCGCCAGCACGACGCCACGATAGGCGGGGGAAGAGGTTCGGTCGGTCATAGACGGCTACCCATCTCCGTTCAGTTCGAGCTTGTCGAGCACCGTTGCGCAGGGGTTCTCGACAAGCTCGAACCGAACGGATGGGAAGCGCAGCTTAGAACTTGACCGAACCGGTCACGAACACCTGGCGCGGATTGCCGTAGAAGGCGGTCAGCGTGCCTTCCTTGCCGAGCGAGGGGGTGGGATAGCCGGCCGCATTGTTGATGATTGCACCGGTCACCGGATTGGCCGCGACGAAGGTATAGCCCGAGGTCTTATATTCCTTGTCGAGCAGGTTTTTGCCATGGACGCCGATGCTCCAGCGATCGCTGGGCGCGGTATAGACCAGGCTCGCATCCCAGAGCGCATAGCCCTTCTGGTCGATATAGGGGTTGGGGATTTCGAACTGATAGGTCTTGGAGCGCCAGGAGACGGTGCTGCCGAAATAGAGGCTGCCATCGCCCACCGGGACATTGTAGCTGAGCGTGCCGCTGGCGGTCCATTTCGGCGTGTTCTGGACCCGGCGATAGTCGGCGACATCGGTCGGCACGCTGGCGATATTGGCGATATATTCGCGATAATCGGCGTCGATGAAGCCGATCGCGGTCTGCAGGTTCAGGCGGTCGCCGCCGCTGAAGATATCGCGGCCAAGGCGGGCATTGCTTTCGAACTCCAGCCCCTTGAAGCGCGCCTTGCCGGCGTTGGACACGACACCGCAGAAGGAGGGGGTGGGCACGCCGCCGACATTGACGGTGCAGGCGACCGAGCCGGGGATCTGCACATCCTTGTAATCGGCATAGAAGCCGGCGACCGCGACATAGAGGGCGCCGTCCATCAGATTGCCCTTGTAGCCGACTTCATAGCTGTCGACCTGTTCGGGCGCGAAGCTGAGGAAGGAGGCAATTTCGCTGTCCTGACGGATGCCATCGCCATTGAGGTCGGGCGCGTTGGTGCCGACCCCGCGCGGGTCGAAGCCGCCGCCCTTGAAGCCCTTGGAATAGCTGGCGTAGATATTGTGATCGGCGGTCGGCTTGTAGCTGACCGAGAAGCGCGGCGTGAATTTCTTGAACTCGCGTTCGCCACGGAAATTGGTGCTGGGCGCACCAAAGGGAATGCCCGCCCCGTCGAACACCGGCGAGCCGCCGCCCAGATAGCTTTGCCGCAGGATATTGGCCCGGCGCGTGTCCCAGGTATAGCGACCACCGGCCGACAGGCTGAGCTGATCGGTCAGGTCGAAGCTCATGTCGCCGAACACGGCATAGGTTTCGGTGTCGACATTGGCCTGGGTGAAGGCGGTCAGCCCGGCCACGGTGGTGAAGATGCGGGTATCGAACTGGGTGTCGGCGCTGGCATCAAGATAATAGAAGCCGACCATGCCGTGCAGCCGGCCCTTGTCATAGAGAAGCTGGAATTCCTGGCTGAGCTGCTCATTCTTGTAATAGGCCGGCACGTCGACATCGACGGCGGGGAGCGCGTCGAAGTCGATTGGCGAGGCGCTGTCATCCTTGCGCCAGGCGCTGATCGAGCGCAGCGTCACCGCATCATTGAGTTCGGCCGTCAGGTTCATCGACAGACCGTAGGACTTCACATATTGCTTGGGATCGACCAGCCCGCCACGGGTGTCGAACACATCGTCCAGCACCGGCGCGCCCGATGCCTGGCCCGGAATCAGGCGGTGGCCGCCACGCGGGTTGCTGTTATCCTTGGTATAGTCGCCGGTGATGCGCATCAGCACCGGCGCGCCATAGCCGCCCATTTCGAAGGTGGCGCGGCCGGCCCAGATATCCTTGTTATAATTATCCTGCCCGGTGGTGAGATTCTTGCCGAAGCCGCCGCGCGACAGGCGGGCGAAGGCGCCACCGACGCGCATCAGGTCGCCGATCGGCGCCGACACGCTGATGATGCCATCGGCCTGATCATAGCTGCCATAGCTGCCCTTGAGCTTGAGCGAGAAGTCCTGCGGCAGCATCTTCGTGACATATTTGACCGCGCCGCCGATCGTGTTGCGGCCATAGAGCGTGCCCTGCGGCCCGCGCAGCACCTCGATCCGTTCGACGTCATAGATGTCGAGCAGCGCGCCCTGCGGCCGGTTGAGATAGACATCGTCGAGATAGATGCCGACGCCCTGTTCGAAGCCGGAAACCGGATCCTGCTGGCCGACACCGCGGATGAAGGCGGTCAGCGTCGAATTGGTGCCGCGCGACGCCTCCAGCGTGGTGTTGGGGGTGACATTGGCGAGGTCGCTGATGTCGATCGCCCCGCCCCGTTCCAGATCGGCGCCAGAGAAGGCGCTGACCGCGATCGGTACCGACACCAGCGTTTCCTCACGCCGGCGGGCGGTGACGATGATGCCGGCTTCTTCGGTGTCTGCGGCGGGCGCCGACGCGTCCTGCGCGAAGGCGGGGAATGCCATCGCGCCGGTCCAGGCGGCGGATGCGAGGGCAAGGGCACGAATGCTGTGATGGGCCTTCATCGGCGTTTCCTCTCCTGAAGCGGCCCCCGGTCATCCGGGTAGCCAATCTGCTTGCCCTTTGAATAATGAAAGTTGAACCAGCTTTCAACTTCAAATATGAGGGACGACGAACAAGGCCACCAGACGTCCTCAAATGATTGAAAAGGCACGTATTGGTAGGCGGAGGGAGAGAGCATGACCGATCCGGCTTCCCCACGGGATGAGAGACGCGATGACAAGGCGCCACGCACCGCGCGGGGCGAACGGACGCTTCGCGCGCTGCTGTCGGCGGCGGCAGAGGAGTTTGGCGAGAAGGGTTTCCACGACGGGTCGATCAGCGGCATCACCCGCCGGGCGGGCTGTGCGCTGGGCAGTTTCTACACCTATTTCGACAGCAAGGACGACATTTTCCGCGCGCTGGTCAACGACATGTCGGGCCAGGTGCGCGACTATGTCTCGCCGCGCATCGCCGATGCCCGTAACGGGATCGAGGCGGAGCGGATCGGCCTCTTAAGCTTCCTGGAGTTCGCCCGCGCCCACAAGGAAATCTACCGCATCATCGACGAGGCCGAGTTCGTCGACCAGGCCGCCTATCGCGCCCATTATGAGAATACCGCCACCCGCATGGCCGCGCGCCTGAAGAAGGCCGCGCAGCAGGGCGACGTGCGCGCGGACGTGGAAGAGGTCCATGCCTGGGCGATCATGGGGATGAATGTTTTCCTGGGGTTGCGCTATGGCGTGTGGGACGACAGCCGCCCCGCGCAGGAGATTGCCGACATCGCCAACGCGTTGATCGAGAAGGGGATCGGCAAGCGCGCTTGAGGGTTGCACCGCTGCCGCTTATCGGGACAAGCACCGATGGTCGTGCCCTGCCCCTGCTGATAGGGCCGGGCGTCAGGCCCCAAAGCAAAAGGCGGACAGGCGATGCGCACACTCCAAAAACAGACATTCCTTCTGGCATCGATCCTGCTGGTCAGCGGCTGTGCGACCACCGCCACGCCGCCGTCAGCCAGCGCCCCGGTGCCGCCGACCACGATCGAGGCGGTCGGGCAGCTGACCAAGGCCATCCCCTTCCCGCGCGGCTATCTCGACCCCGCCGCCCTGCCCAACAGCCTGACCCTGCTGCCGCCCCCGCCCGCCCCCGGCACCGCCGCCAAGGCCGCCGATGAGGAAGCCTATCGCGCCGCGCTCGCCGCGCCGGCCGATCGCCAGGCGCTGGCCGCGTCGGACGCGGACCTGGGCTGGCCGCACATGGTCCAGTCGTTCGAGCCGATCGCCGGCCTGTCGCTGTCGGACGGCACCCACCCGCACCTGACCATGTTGCTGCGCCGCGCGGCGGCCGACGCCGCCTTCTCCACCTCGCGCGCCAAGGGCCATTATCAGCGGGTGCGCCCGTTCGTGGAGCATGACGGCAATACCTGCCGCCCACAGGACGAGCCGATGCTGCGCAAGGACGGCTCCTATCCATCGGGCCATACCGCGATCGGCTGGATGCTGGCGCTGGTCCTGACCGACGTCATGCCCGACAAGCAGGATGCCCTGCTCAAGCGCGGTTATGAATTTGGCGAGAGCCGGGTCATCTGTCGCGCCCATTGGCTGAGCGACACGCTGGCCGGCCGGGTCGTGGCATCGGCCACCTATGCGCGGTTGCAGTCCGATCCGGTGTTCCGTGCCCAGCGCGAACTGGCGCGGCAGGAATTGGCGGCGCCGCGCTGATCCAGCCGCTTTGCCTTTGGCGCGGAAGCCGCTAAAGCCGCGCTCCATGAGCGACGCTGCAGCAAAACCCGCCCCCAAGGACTGGATTCTCGGCATTCATGCCTATGTGCCGGGCAAGTCCGCCGCCGATGACGGCCGGCCGCTGATCAAGCTGTCCGCCAACGAGAACCCGCTCGGCACCGGCGCGGCTGCCCGCGCGGCGCTGGTGGCGGCGACGGCGGACCTGGCCACCTATCCCGATCCCGGCGCGGCCAGGCTGCGCGAGGCGATCGGCGCGGTCCATGGCCTTGATCCCGCCCGCATCATCTATGGCACCGGGTCGGACGAACTGCTGCATATCGCCGCCAGCGCCTATGCCGGGCCGGGCGACGAGGTGCTTTATGTGCGCTACGGCTTTTCGGTCTATGACATCGCCGCCCGCCGCGTCGGCGCGACGCCGATCGAGGCGCCCGACGCCGATTATGCCACCGATGTCGACGCGCTGCTGGCCTGCGTGACGGAGAAGACCAAGGTCGTCTTCCTCGCCAACCCCAACAACCCGACCGGCACCATGACCAGCCGGGAGGAGATTGCGCGGCTGCACGCCGGGCTGCGCCCCGACATTCTCTTCGTGCTGGACCAGGCCTATGCCGAATATCTGGACGCGGACGAGGATGATGCGGGGCTGGAACTGGCGAAGACCGCCAGCAACGTGTTCGTCACCCGCACCTTCTCGAAAATCTATGGTCTGGCCGCTGAGCGGATCGGCTGGGGCTATGCCAGCCAGGATGTGATCGACATCCTCCACCGCATCCGCGCGCCGTTCAACGTGACCACCGCCGGCCAGGCCGCTGCGGTCGCCGCGATCCAGGATAATGAATGGGTCGAGGCGAGCCGCGCCCATAATGCGCAATGGCGCGAATGGCTGGCCGGCGAGATCGCGTCCCTCTCCAACCATGGCCTGCGCGCGGTGCCGAGCCGCACCAATTTCCTGCTGATCCTGTTCGACGGCAAGCTGACCGCCGAGGCGGCGATGAAAGGGCTGTGGGACGAGGGCTATGCCACCCGCTGGCTGCCCGGCCAGGGCCTGCCCAATGGCCTGCGCATCACCATCGGCACCGAGGGACAGACCCGCGCCGTCGCCGCCAAGCTGCGCGCCATGGCGGAGGCGGCCTGACGCTATGCTGCCCTTTTCCCGTGTCACCATCATCGGCCTTGGCCTGATCGGATCCTCGCTGGCGCGGGCGATCCGCGAATATATGCCGACCGTCCGTGTCACCGGCCATGATGCCGATCCGGCGGTGCGCGAAACCGCCCGCCGCATCGACCTGTGCGACGACATCACCGATACGGCCAGCGCTTCGGTGACCGACGCCGAACTGGTGATATTGTGCGTGCCGGTGCGCGCCATGGGCGCGGCAGCGGCGGAGATTGCCGACGAGTTGCCGGCCGATGCGATCATCAGCGACGTGGGTTCGTGCAAGGCGGACGTGCTGGCGCAGCTCAACGCCGCTTTGCCCGGCCGCATCATCATTCCGGCGCATCCGGTGGCCGGCACCGAAAATAGCGGGCCGGAAGCGGGCTTTGCCACCCTGTTCAAGGGCCGCTGGTCGATCGTCACCCCGCCCGCCGATGCCAATCCGGCGGCGGTCGAGCGGGTGTCGGAACTGTGGCGCCGGGTCGGTGCCGATGTCGAGACGATGGACCCGGCGCATCATGACCTGGTGCTGGCGGTGACCAGTCATTTGCCGCACCTGATCGCCTATACGATCGTCGGCACGGCCAGCGACCTGGAGAATGTCACCCAGAGCGAGGTGATCAAATATTCGGCCGGCGGCTTCCGCGACTTCACCCGTATCGCCGCATCGGACCCGACTATGTGGCGCGACGTGTTCCTGGCGAACAAGGACGCAGTGCTGGAAATGCTGCAGCGTTTCTCGGAGGATCTGTCGACCCTACAGCGGGCGATCCGCTGGAATGACGGCGACACGCTGTTCAACCTGTTCACGCGCACCCGCGCGATCCGCCGGTCGATCATCGAACAGGGCCAGGACGACGCCAAGCCCGACTTCGGCCGGTCGCATTGATAGCAAGCTGCCATGATGCTTAAGCATCAGCAGCTTGAAACGCTCAGGCGCCGCGCGGGCTTGGCAAAGCGCCAAGGGCGCTTTGCGAATCTGTTCAATTGAGCGCGTTGATCGCGGCGTGGACGCGGATCTCGGCCTCCTTGCGGTCGAGGCCGGTGGGGACGATCTCACCCACCTTGTAGGTGATCGTGCCGGGGCGCTTGAGGAACTTGCCGCGCGGTGAGACGACGCCGCTGTCGATCGCGATCGGCACCACCGGCAGGCCGAGCAGGCTGTAGAGGCCGGCAAAGCCCGACTTGAGCGGCGGCGCTTCGCCATGGGGAACGCGCGTGCCTTCGGGGAACAGGCAGACCGCCCGCCCCTGCGCCACGGCGTCCTTGGCGGAGGCACGCAAGGTTCGCAGCGCGCTGGCGCCGGCGGTCCGCTCGATCGGGATCAGGCCGTAGCGCCGGGCGATGCCGCCCCAGAAGGGAATATCGAGCAGTTCCCGTTTCGCACCGATCACCGGCCGGTCGAACAGGCAGAGCAGGTCGATCGTCTCGAACATCGATTCATGCTTGATGATGTAGAGATAGGGACCGATCGGCAGGTCGCCATCGACCACGATCCGCTGCCCCAATATCCAGCGCACGCAGAGGCGATGAAAGCGGCTCCAGCCGGTCGCCGCCGACTGGACATGCGCGGGCTTGAACATCCCGCCGATGACGGCCGCCAGCACGAAGAAGGCCGTGCCGACATAGAAGGCCAGCATGAAGACGAGCGAGCGAAGGGCAATGAACAGGGTCATGGATCAGATACCAAAGAGCGCGGCCACGCGGCGCGCGAGATATTTATTATATTCCCGCACCAATATGGTGAGGCTGGGACGGCTGGGCACCGCGTCATAGACAAGGTTGATGCGGCCCGGAAGCGCCTGACGCAGTTCGAGCGCGGAACGCCGCATATGCCAGTCGGTGGTGATGAGGCGGACGCTCTTATAATCGCGCCGTTCCAGCCAGCGGGCCGTCTCGATCGCGTTGGAGCGGGTGTCGATCGCCTCGCGCCCCAGGGTGATGCAGCAGGTGAAGAGCGACAGCCGCGTCTTGTATTCGGCCGCCAGTTCGACCGGACGGACCGAGCGGTCGACGCCCGAAATCAGCATGCGCTTGGCCGCGCCTTCCTCCAGCAGGGCCAGCCCCCGGTCGATCCGACCGGCGCCGCCGGTCAGCACGACGATCGCGTCGGTCTGTCGCCCGTCGAGCGGCTGGGGCAGGAACATCGCGAACCAGGCGAAGCCCAGCATCCAGCCGAGCAGCGTAACGGCGATCAGGCGGACGATCATAGCGAGCGCCCGAGTGCGCGCAGCACGGTCCAGCGGCCGGTGAGCGTCGACAGGAGAATGCCGGCAATCGGCAGCGCCGCGAGCAGCGCCCAGCTGGTCCAGGGCAAGGCGACCGCGCCCATCAGCTGCGATCCGGTGGCCGACAGGCGTGCGCCGATCAGCAGGATCACCAGCACGGCGAAGGAAAAGCCCAATGCGCCGCCCATGGTGGCGTCGAGCGCGATCCGACGCTGGAACAGGCGGGCGATCTGTACATCGGTCGCGCCCATCAGGTGCAGCACCTCGATCGTGGTGCGATGGCTGTCATGCGCGCCGCGCGCCGCCAGCACGACGACGGCGCCGGTGGCGAGCCCCATCAGCAGCACCAGCCCGCCCGACAGCCAGCCCAGCGCGGTGAGCAGGCCGGCCAGCGGGGCAAGGAAGGCGGCATGGGGTTCGACCCGCAGGCTGGGCGACAGGGTAGCGAGCGACCGGCGCAACCGGTCGACCTTGGCCGTCGCATCGCCCGGCGTCAGGCTGATGTCGATCAGCGCCGGGATCGGCAGGTCGCCGCTGGTCACATCGGCGCCGAGCCAGGGACGCAGTTGCTGCGCCAGCGTAGCGGCCGGGACCGGTGCGACCTGGCGCACATCGCGATTGCCGCGCAGCGCCTGTTGCACGCGGGCGGAGAGATGGTCGCGCTGCTGCGCATCGGCCTCCACCACCTGAACCGTGGCGCGGCCGGCAAGATCGGCGCTCATCGCGCGGACGGCAGTGCCAAGGCCCAGGCCCGCCGCGGCGGCCAGCACGGTCAGGAACATCATGATCGCGATGATCCAGGGCATCGGCCCCGCCACCCGGCCGGCGGGCAGCAGGCGATGGCGCGCGGCCGCGGCGCTGCGACGATTGCCCCCGGCCATCAGACGCCACCCTGCGGACGGGGCGGATAGCGCAGCGCGCCGGTCGGATCGGCCAGCCGGCCCTTGTCCAGCCGCATCATCTGCGCGCTCGCCACCTGCGCCATCAGCGGCAGGTCATGGGTGGCGACGACGATGGTGGTGCCGAGGCGGTTGAGCGCTTCGAACAGGGTCATGAGGCGGCGGGCCATGTCCGCATCGACGTTACCGGTCGGTTCGTCAGCGACCAGAATCTCCGGCCGGCCGATCACCGCACGGGCGATGGCGACACGCTGCTGCTCCCCGCCCGACAGGGTCGCGGGGCGCGCCTGGCCGCGATCGCCCAGCCCCACCCAGTTCAGCATTTCGCTGACCGGCGCGTCGATCTCGCTTTCCTCCATGCCCGCGACCCGCAGCGGCAGGGCGATATTGTCATAGGCGGACAGATGCGGGACCAGCCGGAAATCCTGGAACACGACGCCGATGCGGCGGCGAAAGCCGGGCAGGCGCTTGCGGGGGAGCGTCACCACATCCTCGCCGAACAGGCGGATCACGCCGCGACTGGGTCGCTGGGCGAGATAAAGGAGCTTCAGCAGGGATGTCTTGCCCGCGCCCGAGCTGCCGGTGAGGAAATAAAAATCGCCGCTGTTGAGCGAGAAGCTGACGTCGGACAGGGTCTCGCTGTCCAGACCATAGCGCAGGCCGACATTTTCGAACTGGACGATGGCCGACATAAGTGACGTGTGGCGCCGATGCGCTCCCTGCTTCCCCGAAGCCCTGCCATGGCACAGGCGGCGGGGACGCGTAAAGGGTAGGCCGACAAACTATCCCGCGCAATGCCGCGAGTCGCGCCATGAGCGGGTCTGTGTTTCAGACTCTTGCCCTAGAGTCCCTGCCATGCCTATGAAGCAGAATGATCCTGGTGTGCCCCAATTGCGCGACGCGCTACATCGTGCCCGACACCGCCGTCGGCCCGGACGGACGCCAGGTGCGGTGCGCCGCCTGCAAGCATAGCTGGTTCCAGGAAGGCCCCGCCCCCGCGCCGCGTGAAGAGGCGCCGGAACCGGTCGCTCCCGCGCCTGTTGCGCCGCCACCCGCTCCTCCGCCACCACCGCCGCCTCCCCCCGTGGAAGCCGCGCCCGCCGAAGCGCCGATGCGATTCACGCCGGCGCCCGAGCCGGAACCGGTCGCACCCGCGCAGCCGGAGGCCGCTGCCCCGCCACCCGTCGAACCTGCGGCCGAGCCGACGCCGGCGATCGCGCCCGATTACCGGTTCGACGACATTTATGCCGGCGTAGCGCAGCCGGCCGAAGAGGTGCCACCGCCGCCGTCGCTGCCGGCCAAGCGTCGGCGCAATGGCGCCAAGCTGCTGACCTGGGCCGCCGTCCTCTTCTTCCTGCTGGTCGCGGCCGCCGGCGCTGCGCTCCATTATTTCGGGCCGCCGGCCTGGGCGGTGAATATGGGGCTGGTCGCCGAAGAGGGCGATCCGGACCTGCTCTTCTATCTTTCCAAGCCTGCCGAGCGGCGCAAGCTGCCGACCGGCGAGGAATATTTCGCCTTTGGCGCGCGGATCGTGAACAGCGGCAAGCAGGCGCTGCCGGTGCCGCCGGTGCTGGTGCAGCTGCGCGACCGGCAGAACCGGCTGGTGTTCAGCTGGACCACCAAGGCGGACAAGGCCCGGCTGAAGCCCGGCGAGGAAGCGTCGATCAACGAAAGCCGGATCGACATTCCCAAGAATGCCGAGAATCTCTCGCTGACCTTCGTCGAATAAGCCTGATCGTCAGGGGTAGCTGACGGTCTTGGGCCGGCCCTGCGGGATCGGGATAAATTCCTGATCGTCGCCCGGTATCAGCGAGAAACGCATCGCTTCCCAATCCTCGCGCGCCTGCATCAGCCGGTCCTTGGTCGAGGAGACGAAATTCCACCAGACATGGCGCGGGGTCGTGAATGCCTCGCCGCCGCACAGAACCAGATTGGCACCATGATCGCTGTGCAGCGTCGCCGGCACGCCGGGACGCAGCACATAGAGGGTCTGGGGCAGCAGTTCGACGCCGTCGAGCGTGGCCAATCCCTGCCAGAGATAGAGGGCCCGTTCCTCCGCAATCGCATCGATCGGGATCGAGCCGCCGGGACGCAGCTGGATATCGGCATAGATGGTGTCGGCATAGGTCGAAACCTGTGCCGTCTCGCCCCAGAGGGTGCCCATGATGACCCGCGCCCAGGAGGCATGATCCTCCAGCACCGGCAGGCCGCCGCCCTCGACATGCTCGAAGGCGGGATCGCATTCCTCGTCACGCTCCGGCAAGGCGAGCCAGGTCTGGATCGCCAGCAATTTCTTGCCATGGCCGCGATCGGCGGGCGGGGTGCGTTCCGAATGGACGATGCCCTTGCCCGCGGTCATCAGATTGACCGCGCCGGGGCCGATCAACTGCTGCGTGCCGAGCGAGTCGCGGTGGAGGAACGTCCCCTCCAGCATGTAGGTGACGGTGGCGAGGTTGATATGCGGATGGGGGCGGACGTCCACCCCCTCCCCCGTCGGCAACAGCGCCGGCCCTGCCTGGTCGAAGAAGATGAAGGGGCCGACCATGGTCCGCTCCTTCGCCGGGAGCGCGCGATGCACCTTGAAATCGCCCAGATCATGGGTCGTTGGCGTGATCGTCTGCAGCAGCACATTGTCGCTCGACATGGGACGGCTCCTGTCGTTGGGGTCAGGCTTCTCCGGGTGCGCGGGCCTTGATCGCGAGGGCATGGACCTTGTCGCGCAGCAGGTCGGCGAGCGCGGCATTGACCAGGCGCTGGCGCGCGACGCGGCTCTGGCCGACGAACCGTTCGGCGACGATCTCCACGGTGAAATGGCTTTCGCCTGAGCCGTCATGGCCGGCATGGCCGCGATGCTTTTCGCTGTCGTCGATGACGGCGAGATGGGCAGGCGTCAGGGCGGCGCGCAGCCGCGCCTCGATTTCGGTGGCGACAGGGCCTTTGAGGTCGGTGGTCATGCGCCCTATATAGGCTGCTTTGCCAGCCATTCCATCAGGACAATCTTGAGCAGCGATCCCTTCTCGACCCGTCGTTTCAACCGTTTCCATGGCCGCGTGGAAAGCGACCGCCCCTGCGCCGTGCCCGGTTGCCCGGAACCGGGCGAATTTCGCGCGCCATTGCAGGAAGGCCACCGGTCGCATCATGAAGGGCCGCAATGGCGCTGGCTGTGCCTGGACCATGTCCGCGCCTTCAACCAGGGCTATAATTTCTTCACCGGCATGAGCCCGGAGGAAATTGCCGCGGCCCAGCGCCCCTATGCCGGCTGGGAGCGGGAGACCCGCGCCTTTTCCAGCAATGCCGCCAGCCCGCCGCCCAAATGGTCGGACTTCCAGGACCCGCTCGACGCGATCGGCGCCAAGTTCAAGGAGCGCGTCGCCAAGGCGCGGGCTGATGCGCAGGTGCGGCAGGACGGCCAGTTCCTGTCAGCCGAGGACCGCAAGGCGCTGTCGGTGATGGGCCTGCCGATCGATGCCGACCGCAAGGCGCTGCGCACCCGCTATACCGAATTGCTGCGCCGCTATCATCCCGACCATAATGGCGGCGACCGCACCAAGGAGGGGCAGTTGCAGAATGTGATCGAGGCCTATGGCCATCTGCGCAAGGCACCGGTGTTCGCTTAACTTCGCATATTTCCCGCTTATTTTGACATCAAGTTACAAGAGTTGGAAATCTTGCTGCGCGCGCCTGCCCAGCCTTATCCGGTCTAGCATCAGCCCCCGATGTAGGACAGGATGGCCTTGCCGGGTGGGAATGACGCTGCCATAGCGCCCGGCCCTCGATTTTCCCGGAGAGACCCCATGCAGGATCAGCCCCGCGCGCTGGGCCTTGATTTCGGCACGACCAACAGCGTCGCCGCCATCGCCGATGCCGGCCAATCGGAGCTGGTCGAATTTGCCGGCGCGCAGGCGACCGGCGCGGTGTTCCGGTCTGCCCTGTGCTTCTGGCATGACAGCCATGTGAAGGGCGGCATGGCGCATGAGGCCGGCCCCTGGGCGATCAGCGAATATCTGGAATTTCCCGAGGACAGCCGGTTCCTGCAGTCCTTCAAGTCGGTGGCGGCCAGCCCGATCTTCGAAAGCGCCAGCATCTTCGAGAAACGCTATCGCTTCGAGGAACTGGGGCAGATGTTCCTGGGGAAGATGATCGGCCATGCTGGCGGCACGCTGGACAAGCGCCCCGAGCGGATCGTTGTCGGCCGGCCGGTCGAATATGCCGGCGCGCGGCCTGACGAGGCGCTGGCACGGCAACGCTATGACGCGATGTTCGCCAGCTTCGGCAGCGAGATCCATTATGTCTATGAGCCGCTGGGCGCCGCGTTCAGCTATGCCAGCCGGCTCGACAGCGCGGCGACCATCCTGGTCGCGGATTTCGGCGGCGGCACCAGCGACTTTTCGCTGGTACGGGTGGAGGCGCCGGGCGCGGCGCGGCGCTGCGTGCCGCTGGGATCGGCGGGTATCGGCCTCGCCGGCGACCGGTTCGATTATCGCATCATGGACCAGTTGGTGCTGCCGATGCTGGGCAAGGGCGGCGCCTACACCTCCTTCGGCAAGGAGCTGGAGATACCGCGCAACTATTTCGCCGATTTCGCCGACTGGTCGCGCCTGGCGCTGATGCGCAACCGGCGGACGATGGACGAGCTGGCCAAATTGCAGAAGGCGGCGCGCGATCCCGCCGCGATCGGCCGGATGATCACGGTGATCGAGAAGGAGCTGGGCTATCCGCTCTATGACGCGGTCGGTGCGCTGAAGCGGGCCCTGTCGGACGCGGACAGCGCCACCTTCCGCTTCGAAGGTGGCGGCATCAGAATCGAGACCGAGGTTGCGCGCGCCGATTTCGAGCGCTGGATCGCGGCCGACATCGCCGCGATCGAGGCGACCGTCGACAAGGCGCTGGCCAAGGCCAATGTCGCCCCGGAAAGCATCGACCGGGTGTTCCTGACCGGCGGATCGTCGCTGATCCCGGCGATCCGCGACATCTTCTTCCGCCGCTTCGGCCATGACCGGATCGCCACCGGCGGCGAGCTGACATCGATCGCCCATGGGCTGGCACTGGTCGGACAGGAGGCCAATCTGACCGAATGGGCCGCTTGATCGCCGGCCGCCGAGCCCCCACTGTCTCGACACACCCTTGCCCGATCGTTTAGGGCGAGAGTGACTCGCAGGAAGATGATGACGACATGACCGACATTTCCAACATCCAGCCCGATGCCCGTTCCGAGACGCTGATGGAGGCGCCCGACCGCGAAGTCGATGTGCGCGAGATGTTCGGCATCGACATCGACATGAAGGTCCCGGCCTTTTCCCAGGCCGACGAGCGCGTGCCCGACCTTGACCCCGCCTATGTGTTCGACCCGGACACCACGCTGGCGATCCTGGCCGGTTTCGCCTTCAACCGTCGCGTCATGGTGCAGGGCTATCATGGCACCGGCAAGTCGAGCCATATCGAGCAGATCGCCGCGCGCCTGAAATGGCCGTGCATCCGCATCAATCTGGACGCGCATATCAGCCGCATCGACCTGGTCGGGCGCGACGCGATCGTGCTGAAGGACGGCCAGCAGGTCACCGAATTCAAGGAAGGCCTGCTGCCCTGGTCGCTGCAGCGCCCGGTCGCCTTGGTGTTCGACGAATATGATGCCGGCCGCCCGGACGTGATGTTCGTGATCCAGCGCGTGCTGGAAACCGACGGCAAGATGACACTGCTCGACCAGAATCGCGTGATCCGGCCGAACCCGCATTTCCGCCTGTTCGCGACCGCCAACACGGTCGGCCTGGGCGACACGACCGGCCTCTATCATGGCACGCAGCAGATCAACCAGGGCCAGATGGACCGCTGGAATCTGGTGGTGGCATTGAATTACCTGCCCGCCGCGACCGAGGCGCAGGTGGTGCTGGCGAAGTCGGGCGAGTACGACCATGAGGGCGGCCGCAAGGAGGTCGAGAGCATGATCAAGGTGGCGGAACTGACCCGCCAGGGCTTCATCAACGGCGATATCTCGACCGTGATGTCGCCCCGCACCGTGATCAGCTGGGCGCAAAATGCGCTGATCTTCAAGGATGTCGGCTTCGCCTTCCGCCTCTCCTTCCTCAACAAGTGCGATGAGGCGGAACGGCCGCTGGTGGCGGAATATTATCAGCGCGTCTTTGGCAAGGACCTGCCCGAGAGCGTGGCGAGCCGGGCGAACTGAACCTTCGCACGGCCCCTTGAACGAAAGGGCGGAACCCATGATCGTCGTCGAACGGATCGACCCCAATGGCGGCAGTGCGCACCGGATCAGCATCCGGGGCCATGAGATCGTCGCCGACATGTCGGCGCCCGACGGCCATGACGCCGGGCCGGACCCGCATGACCTGTATGATTCGGCACTGGGCGCCTGCAAGGCGATGACCATGCTCTGGTATGCGCAGCGCAACGGCATTCCGGTCGAGAATATCCATGTCGGCGTGGTGCGCGATGCGAGCCAGGAGCGGGCCGGGGTCTACAAGCTGACCACCCGCATCGCCGTGACCGGCCCGATGAGCGACGAGCAGCATGACAAGCTGATCGCGGTCGCGGCCAAATGCCCGGTCCACAAGCTGATGAGCGAGGTCGAGACGCAGATCGAGACCGTCGCCGTGCCGCGCGTGCGCGATCCGGAGGGCCGGTGACCGAACGTTCCCCCCTCGACGCCTTCAAGGATGTGCTGGCCGGTACCGCGCGGGCGATGACGCGCGACATGGAGGTGGAGGTGAGCTTCACCGCCGACACGCCGCACATGGTGGGCAAGGCGATCAAGGTGCCGACGCCCAGCCGCGCTTTGCCCGCCGATCAGGTGGCACTGGCGCGCGGCTTTGCCGACGCCAATGCGCTGAAGCTGCGCCACCATAATGCCAGGCTGCACAATGCGATGGCGCCGGGCGAAGCGGTGGCGCGCGCGGTGTTCGACGCGGTCGAGCAGGCGCGGGTCGAGGCGATCGGATCGCGGGCGCTGGACGGCGTGCGCGCGAACCTGAACGAGGCGCTGGCGATGCGCCTGAAGTCCGATCCGATCCGCCGGGCGCGGGCGGCGGACGAGGTGCCGCTGTCGACCGCGCTGGCGCTCAAGGTGCGCGAACGGCTGACCGGCCAGGCGGTGCCCGAGGAATTGCAGCCGGCGATGAAGCTGGTCGACCAGTGGATCGAGGACAAGGCGGGCAGCGATCTCGACGCGCTGGGCCTGGCGATCGATGATCAGCGCGCCTTCCAGAAGCTGACCCAGGCGATGCTGGAGCATCTGCAACTGGTCGATGCCGACGTGCCGCCCGAAACCGACGACCCCGAGCCCGAGGATGAGGGCGAGGACAAGGAGGAAGAGCAGGAAGAAGGCGATTCCGGCCAGGAGGAATCGGGCGACAGCGACATGAACGCCGAGGCCCGATCCGAGGATCAGGGCGGCGAGACCGAAGAGGGCGACACCGACTATAGCGAGGAGCTCGACGCCGACGCGGAAGACGGCGCCGACGATATGGGCGAGGAAGGCATGATGCCGGTGCGGCCCAATCGGCCGACATCCGACCTGCCCCCCGGTTTCGACTATAAATCCTATACCCTAAAGCATGACGAGGTCGTCACCGCCGACGACCTGTGCGACGAGGATGAGCTGAACCGTCTGCGCGGTTTTCTGGATCAGCAGCTTGTGTCCTTGCAGGGCGCGGTGACCAAGCTCGCCAACCGGTTGCAACGCCGGTTGATGGCGCAGCAGCTTCGCTCGTGGGATTTCGACCAGGAAGAAGGGATTCTGGACGCGGCGCGGCTGGCGCGGATCGTGATCGATCCGACCCGGTCGCTGACCTACAAGATCGAGCGCGACACCGAGTTTCGCGATACCGTCGTCACCCTGTTGATCGACAATTCAGGATCGATGCGCGGCCGGCCGATCAGCATCGCCGCGATCAGCGCCGACATCATGGCCCGCACGCTGGAACGCTGCGGCGTGAAGACCGAAATCCTCGGCTTCACCACGCGCGCCTGGAAGGGCGGACAGAGCCGCGAGGACTGGCTGGCGGCGGGGCGTCCGCCGATGCCGGGGCGGCTCAACGACCTGCGCCACATCATATACAAGAAGGCCGACGAACCCTGGCGCCGGGCGCGCAGGAATCTGGGCCTGATGATGCGCGAAGGGCTGCTGAAGGAGAATATCGACGGCGAGGCGCTGCTATGGGCGCATGCGCGCCTGATCGCGCGGCCCGAGGAGCGGCGCATCCTGATGGTGATTTCCGACGGTGCGCCGGTCGACGACAGCACCCTGTCGGTCAATAGCGGCACCTATCTGGAGCGGCATCTGCGCCAGGTGATCGACTGGATCGAGAACCGGTCGCCGGTGCAACTGGTGGCGATCGGCATCGGCCATGATGTCACCCGCTATTATCGCCGCGCCGTGACCATCATGGACGCCGAACAATTGGGCGGCACGATGGTTGAACAGCTTGCAGGGCTGTTCGACGAGGATTGACCGGCCAGTTCGGTCCCGTCGTCCCGCATTATTGGAATTCTGGAGAGGCAAGATGAGTGTCGCCTTTCGTCGCGAGAGCGACGATGAGCATATGGAGCCCAAGTTCGAGCTGCCGATCCCGCTGGGGCCGAACTGGGTCACGGCGCGCGGATTGCGGCTGACGCAGGAACAGGTGGCGGCGCTGGAAGCGATCGACACCGCTGCGATGGACGAGGAAGCCGCCAAGAAGCACAAGCGAGTGCTGCGCTATTGGCGCACGCGGCTGGCGACGGCGGAACTGCGCCCGGCCCCTGATGGCGAGACGGTCGCGTTCGGGACGCGGGTAACCTATCGGCTGAACCGGCAGGAGAAGACCGTGGCGATCGTGGGCGATGACGAGGCCGATCCACATGAGGGGCGGATCAGCTTTTCCGCACCGCTGGCTCGCGCGATGATGGACGCCGAAATCGGCGAGGCGGTCGATTTTGCCGGCAAGGACGGCGCGATCGAGATCGTGGCGATCGGGGTGGTGGACGAGGCGTAAGCCCCCTCACCGATTGCGATCATGAAAAGGGCCTCCCGGCGACTTGCCGGGAGGCCCTTTTCAGATTCAGGCGCCTCGGGCGGCCTCGAACAGGAACCAGGCGCGCTGTTCGGCCTGGTCGGTCCAGTCGTCGACAATGCCTTCGGTCGCATTGTCGCCTGCCTCGGTAGCGGCGGCCTTCACCGCGCGGAAGGTTTCGACCAGCGCCAGATTGTCGTCGCGCAGTTCCTTGAGCATGTCGGCCGGGCTGACGAAATCGGCGTCATTGTCCTTGACGGTCTGATGACGGGCGACGTCGCCGATCGAGCGCAGCGTGGTGTTGCCGGTCTTGCGCACGCGCTCGGCGATCAGATCGGTCACGTCCAGAATCTCGGTCGCCTGCTCGTCGAACATCAGATGATAGTCGCGGAAATGCGGGCCGGAGACGTGCCAGTGGAAATTCTTGGTCTTGAGATAGAGGGCAAAGCTGTCGG
The DNA here is from genome assembly GCF_056790315.1 of Sphingobium sp. VMM. NCBI lineage: Bacteria > Pseudomonadati > Pseudomonadota > Alphaproteobacteria > Sphingomonadales > Sphingobiaceae > Sphingobium > Sphingobium sp. VMM. Next base: position 24,033 of record NZ_JBXGSI010000013.1, on the reverse strand, counting down.
CCAGGGCGCCGTTCAGGGCCTCTGCGACCGACTTGGTGGCGTTGCTCTTGAGGTCGGTGGGCGTCTTGAGATCGGGGGCGGTCATGCATTGTCCTCCTGTTGGGGCGGAATTGATTTCGGACATATAATGATTGTCCGTCAATAAGGTGCCCCCGCAAGTCGGAAATCTTTGGGCAATTTATCGGTCAGGCTGATGAAGGGAATCGATCAGAGCCGGCCGATCGCGCTCATCGCCATGCCCGCACCCGCCAATATGGCGATGCCGCCGCCGACCAGCCGAATCGCGCGCACCGGCAGCACGGAGAGGAACCGGTCGCGCATCAGGATCACTGGCACGCTGGCGGCGATCACGCCGATCGCGCCGCCGATCGCGGCCAGCGCCGGGTCGGCCGTGCGGGTGGCGATGCCCAGAATCAGGAATTGCGGGCCGTCGCCAAAGCCGAGGATGAAGACGCCGAGCGCAGTGGTGAGGAACGGCCCGATGCGCCAGTCGTCGAGCGTGTCAGGCATCTTCACTGGCCAGAGCAGGCCGACGCCCAGGAACAGCAGCGACAGCGCCATGAACAACAGCCGTGCGTCATGGCCCAGCATCGGCCCGATCCAGGCGCCCGCTGCCGCGGAAAGCGCTGCATTGGCGATGGCGGCAACGGCGACGCCGGCGATGATCGCCCCGTCGCGTTGATAGCGATGGGCGAGCGCCAGCACGAGCAACTGCCCCTTGTCCCCGATTTCCCCGAACAGGCAGCCCAGCAGGGCGATCAACAAGGCGTCCATTCCAAATCCCGTCAGGCGTGCAGGCGGTGCACCGTAGCGGGCGCGGCGGCCGGCGGCAAAATATTGTCGAGCGGCGGCAATTCGTCGGCGATCGCGTCCCGCATCCGGTCGAGATAGGAGAGGACCACCGAATCGAGCCCGTCTAGCGAGAGGACCGACTGGAGCGTGGCGGCCAGGTCGCCGACGCTATCGACGCGGAAGGCGCGCGCGATATGGCGGATCTGGTCGACCTCGTCATGCAGGCGCGGCACCGACACATGGCCGCGCTGGGCGGCGAGTCCGTCGACCCGCCGCAGCAGGTCCGCCAGAATCGCCAGTTTCGGATCATGTCGCATGGAGCCATCTCCCTTCATCCGTGCCCCGCCTGACAGCATGCGCGCATAGGGTTAAAGGGCCGTAAAGCCTGTTGCGCAGCCTCCATTGGGCACGCGAGCCTTGACATCGGGGCGAATCTGCCCCAAGGGGCACCGCTGAAACGGGGCGGTCCGACAGGGCCGCTTTTCTTTTTACGCTATTTCAAGACCAGGGACCAAGCCATGGCCAAGCCGGCAACTGTCAAGATCCGCCTCGTCAGCACGGCTGACACTGGCTTCTTCTACGTCACCAAGAAGAACCCGCGCACCACGACCGAAAAGCTGAGCTTCAGCAAGTATGACCCGGTCGTGCGCAAGCATGTCGAGTTCAAGGAAGCCAAGATCAAGTAAGCCGTAGCGGGCTTCGCGCCCGCGCGCCTGATCTTTCGGCACCGAAAAAGGCCCGTCCCTGTTGGGAGCGGGCCTTTTCCTGTTGGCATTCGAGCCGGATAGGCCCCCGATCCGAAGATCGGGAGCCCGATATCGTCAGTTGCCGACCGGCTTGGCGTCGGTGCGGCGTACGACGATGGTCGAGGAGCGCGGCTGCTGGCCCGAAACCGGCCAGTTGCCGGTCGGATGCTGGATGTTGATGAAGAAGTTCACCAGATCCGGCGTGTAGGCGATACCGGTGATCTCGCACCCGGCCGGACCGACCAGGAAGCGCATCGACTTCTTGGTCGACTGGTCGATGTAGAACATCGCATTCTGGCCGAAGACCTGTTCGATCGTGCGGCTGGAATCACCCGACGAACCCGGCACCGAATGGTCGGTCTGGACCCACAGGCGGCCCTTGGGATCGATGCGGATGCCATCCGGGCTGGAGAAGGTGTCGCCGTTGATATTGCCTTCCAGATCGTCAGTGGCGGCGCCGAAGCTGGCCAGCGAGGGATCACCCGCCAGCAGGAAGATTTCCCAGCTGAACTTGGTGGACAGCGGCGAATTGCCGTCCTCCTTGAACTTGATGATATGGCCGTGGCGGTTGGTCGTGCGCGGATTGGCGGCGTCGGTCGACTTGCGGCTGCTGTTGTTGGTCAGCGTCACGAAGATCGCGCTGTTGTCGGGCGCAACCGTGATCCATTCGGGGCGATCCATGACGGTACCGCCGGCAACACGGGCAGCCGAGATGGTGTTGACCAGCACCTGCGCCTGGTTGGCGAAATCGACCGTGGTCGGGGCAGGCGCCGTGGTGAACTGGCTGACATTGCCCGGATCGGACGCGCCGACGACCAGGCCATTTTCACCCTGGACCAGCGCACGCCATTCGCCCGTACCGTCGCCGTTGAAGCGGGCGACATAGAGGGTGCCATGGTCGAGCATGTCGGTGTTGGCGGCGCGATTGCCGGTCGAATAGGCGCGATCGCAGACGAACTTGTAGATGCAGCCCGGCGTGCCGTCATGGCCCATATAGAAGGCCACGCGGTTGTTGCTGTCGGCCATATAGGCGACATTTTCATGGTCGAAACGGCCCAGCGCGGTGCGCTTGGTCGGCACGGCCAGTTCCAGATAGGGGTCGATTTCGACCACCCAGCCATAATTTTCCTCCGGCTGCGTCGGATCGAGATAATTGTCGGTCGATTCCTCACAGGTGAGATAGGTGCCCCAGGGGGTCCGGCCCGACGAGCAATTGTTGAGCATGCCCTTGATGGTGCCCGACAGCAGGCCCGACGCGGGGCCGCTGGCCTTGTAGCTGCTGTTGCCGGTGTAGCGCTTGTTATATTTCGAGCCGGCCTTGACCGACCATTTGCCGTCCGACGCCTTGGCGACCTCGACCACGCCGATGCCGACCGCCGACAGGGCGAGCGCCTTCTGATCCGCCGTCGCGGTGGCCGCGTCATAGCTGCCGGCCATCAGGATGTTGAAGTCGGGATATTCGAAGTTCATCGCCAGCAGGCCGCCGCTATTGGCGTCGGTGCCCGACAGTTCGAAATATTCCATGCCGTCATGATTGCCGCCGGCCCATTTTTCGGCGTCGGCGGGGGTCGGATAGCTGCCCGAATAGGGGGTGCCGGTTTCGACCGAGTCGCCCGCCTTGAGCAGGACGTCGACGGTGTAGCCCGACGGCACGGTCACGGTGTCGGCCATGCTGGCGGCGACCGGCGTGAAGCTGATGCCATAGCTGGGCGTCGGGGTCGGCGTGGGGGTCGGAGTCGGCGTGGGCGTGGGCGTCGGGGTCTCTTCATCATCGTCATCGCATGCGGCCAGCGCGCCGAGCATGGGCAGGATGGAGAGGCCGAGCAGGCCGTTCTTGAGGATGGTGCGGCGGGCCGGATTGGCGGCGACGATCGCCTCCAGGCTCTGGTCGCCCATATCGATGGTCGGCTGGGCCGCACGCGTGGCCGCGCGCGCCTCGTCGGTCAGATGAGACATGATAAAATACCCCTGTGCATGCGAGCGCCGGCATGACCGCCGCGCCCTTGGCGCGCATGACGTGACAGAGGAGGATGACGCGCAAACTGCGCTATGATGTCAGTGCGGCGACCGAATGATGACGCATAAGTGACGCTGTTGCCGGCCGGTTACAGCAGCGCGTTCACTTGTTCGACGAACCGCAGCACCGAGATCGGCTTGGACACATAGGCGTCGGCGCCGGCCGCGCGGATGCGGTCCTCATCGCCCTTCCCGGCATAGGCGGTGACCGCCATGATCGGCACCGCCGACAGGCTGTCATCGCCCTTGAGCGACACGATCAGGTCATAGCCGCTGACATGGGGCAGATGGATGTCGGTGATCACCAGGTCCGGCGCGAATTCGCGCGCCTGCGCCAGCACGTCGCGGCCGTCGCGCAGCGGCAGCACATCATGCCCGTGCGCGCGCAGCAGGTCGCAAAAAAGTTTCAGATTGAGTTCGTTGTCCTCGACAACGAGCACGCGCTTTGCCACGAGTCACCCGCGTTCCAGAGAAGCCCCTTGGTGCGCCCCTATAGCCGCCCATTCCGCGAGAGCCAATCATGCGACCCGAGACCCAGAATGGCAAGCCGGATAGCGCCGCCGATGCCGAAATTTTGGCATTGATGGCAATGGGATGGACGCTGAGCGATGGTCGCCGGGCCGATCGGCTGCTGGCGCTGACCGGACTGGATGCCGATGCGCTGCGCGCCGGGGTCGGCAATCGCGCGATCCTGAGCGCCGTGCTGGCCTTCCTGGCCGACCATGAACCCGATCTGGTTGCCTGTGCCGAGGCGATCGACAGCAGCCCGGCGGCCCTGATCGCCGCGAAGGAGAATCTGAGCCGATGAGCCGTCCGCTGATCATCACCGACTGCGACGAGGTATTGCTGCACATGGTCGTGCCGTTCCGCCACTGGCTGGACGAGACGCATGACGTGCATTTCGACATGCGCGAACAGGGTTTTGCCGAAGCGCTGCGCCACAAGGACAGCGGCATCCCGCTGGAACGCGAACTGGTGTGGGAGTTGCTGATCGCCTTTTTCGATACCGAAATGGCGCGCCAGACCCCGATCAGCGGCGCGGTCGAGGCGCTGCACCGGCTGGCACAGATTGCCGATATCGAGGTGCTGACCAATATCGGCGAGCGCCACCACCAGCTGCGCATCGAACAGCTGGCGAGCCATGGCCTGCACCTGCCGGTTCACTGGAACCATGGCGGCAAGGGGCGCAAGCTGGCCAATATCCTGGCCGAGCGCCAGCCGAGCTGCGCCCTGTTCATCGACGATTTGGGCGAGCATCATGCGTCGGTCGCGCGTCATGCGCCCGATGTGTGGCGGCTGCACATGGTCGGTGAGCCCGAAATCGCCGGCGACATCCCGGTCGCGGACAAGGCCCATGCCCGGATCGACGATTGGGCCAGCGCCGAAAAATGGATCATCGCTCGCCTGGCCGAAGGGCCGGCACCCGCACTTTCAACGCCCCTGAATGGAGCCATTGCATGAGCATCGACGCCCGCCTTGCCGAACTCGGCATCACCCTGCCCGCCGCCGCCGCGCCGGTCGCCGCCTATGTGCCGGCGGTCGAGGTCAACGGCCTGCTGCATATTTCCGGCCAGATCGCACTGAAGGACGGGCAGCTGATGACCGGCCGCCTGGGCGAGGACCGCGACCTCGATTATGGCGTCGAGGCGGCGCGTGCCTGTGGCCTGAACCTCATCGCCCAGATGAAGGCGGCGCTGGGCGGCGACCTCGACCGGGTCGAGCGGATCGTCAAGCTGGGCGCCTTCATCGCCAGCGCCCCCGGCTTCACCGACCAGCCCAAGGTCGCCAATGGCGCGTCGGAACTGATGGTCGCGGTGTTCGGCGAGGCCGGCAAGCATGCCCGCAGCGCCGTCGGCGTGCCGGTGCTGCCGCTGGGCGCGGCCGTCGAGATCGACGCGATCGTGCAGGTTCGCCCCGCTGCATAAGCGGCCCGACTGGCTGACCGCCCGCCCCTTCGCCCATCGCGGGCTGCATCGGGCGGGCATCAGCGAAAATGGCATGGCGGCGTTCGATGCCGCCATCGCCAAGGGGCTGGGCATCGAATGCGATGTCCAGCTGAGCCGCGACGGCCGGCCCATCGTCTTTCATGACGCCAGCCTGATGCGGATGACCGGGCAAGCGGGCGCCGTAGCGGATCGCGATGCGGCAGAACTGGACGCGCTACGCCTGCCCGATGGCGGCGCGATCCCGCGCCTCGCCGCACTGCTGGACGCCTGTATCACGACGCCGCTGCTGATCGAGATAAAGGTCGAAGGGCGCAATGTCGCGCCGACCTGCGCCGCGGTGGCAAGGGCGCTCGACGGCCGCGACCAGCCGGTGGCGGTGATGTCGTTCAACCCGCTGGCGATGCGCTGGTTTGCGCGGCACCGGCCGGACCTGGTGCGCGGGCTGGTGAGCAGCAGCCAGAACAAGGGGCGGCTGCGCGCGCTTTTCGACCGCACCCTTGCACTTTGGCTGGCCAATCCCGATTTTCTGGCCTGTGATATCCGTGACTTGCCCTTCCGCTTCGCCGATGCCGCCCGTCGCCGGGGGCTGCCGGTGTTGAGCTGGACGGTACGTAGCACGGCGCAGCGGGCGATCGCCGCCGCCCATGCCGACCAGATCATCTTCGAGGGACCAGCATGAGCGAATTTGTCGCGCGCATCGCCGGTGGCGTCGCCGACCTGCCCAGGGCGCAATGGGATGCCTGTGCCGGCAGTGCCAATCCGTTCGTCAGCTGGGATTTCCTGACCGCGCTGGAACGGTCCGGAAGCGTCGGGCCGGGCACAGGATGGCAACCCTTGCCGATCGTCATCGATGGACCCGACGGGACGATCGCGGCGGCCGCGCCGCTCTATGCCAAGACCCACAGCCAGGGCGAATATGTGTTCGACCATGGCTGGGCCGATGCCTGGGAACGGGCGGGCGGCCAATATTATCCGAAAATACAGATCGCCGCGCCCTTCTCCCCCGTGCCCGGCCCCCGATTGCTACTGCGCGATTCGACGCTGGGGCCGGCGCTGATCGCGGGAATCGAGACTTTGGTCGAGCGCAACGAGCTGTCATCGGCGCATGCGACCTTCGTCGATCCCGACCAGATCGCGCTGTTCGAGGCAGCCGGCTGGCTGATTCGCGAGGACAGCCAGTTCCATTGGCATAATAAGGGCTATGCCGGGTTCGAGGATTTCCTGGCCGAGCTGTCGAGCGAGAAGCGCAAGAATATCCGCAAGGAAAGGCGGCGTGCGGTCGAGGGGCTGGAGATCGTCCACCTTTCCGGACGCGATCTGACCGAAGCGCATTGGGACATATTCTGGGATTTCTATCAGGATACCGGCGCGCGCAAATGGGGCAGGCCCTATCTGACCCGATCCTTCTTCTCGATTCTGGGCGAGACGATGGCGGACAGCATATTGCTGATGCTGGCGCTGCGCGAGGGCCAGGCGATTGCAGGCGCACTGAACCTGATCGGCGAAGACACGCTCTATGGCCGCTATTGGGGATGCCGCGAGGACGTGCCCAACCTGCATTTCGAGCTATGCTATTATCAGGCGATCGATGCGGCGATCGCGCGCGGGCTGGACCGGGTCGAGGCGGGCGCGCAGGGCGGCCACAAGCTGGCGCGCGGCTATGCGCCGCAGCCCACCTATTCGGCGCATCATATTCCCAATGCGAGCTTTCGCCGGGCGGTGGCGGACTTCCTCGACGCCGAGCGGGAGGAAGTGCAGCGCGACCGTTTGTGGCTCAATGAAAGAACGCCCTTCCGCAAGGAAGGCTGATCAGGCGGCGCGGACTTCGGTCGCGACGATCCAGGCACGGGCCTGGCGCTGGGCCTCGGCAATCTCGCGCGCGGTCATTTCCTCGGCGATTTCGGCGCGCATGCTCTGGCCGGCTTCGCTGCCGCCACGGGCCGCAAGATTGAACCATTTATGCGCCTCGACCAGGTCGATCGGCATGCCCCCGGTGCCGCAGCTATAGGCGACGCCCAGTTCGAAACAGGCCTCTGCCGAGCCGTGGGCCGCACCGGCCATACGACTATCCATCAAAAACTGCGCACTTTTGAGACTATTTGCCATGATCTTCCCCTGTATCCCTAACCCAATGTTCCAACCTTTGGTTTGCGAGTGGGGGCAGAATGCCCGGCAGGCCGTAAAAAATGGTTAACGGCAAAATCGACATATTTGCGCAGTTTGCCCGAAGCTGCTGGATGCAGCAGGGTTAATGCCCGGCGGGCGATGACAGGTGGGCGATGAGGGGCGGAAATAAGCGCGTTGGGGCTGGCGCCGCCGGGCGATTGTCCGCATAGGCCAGTGATGGCCGAAAATTCCCCCATGGGCGCACAGCCTGCCGCAAAGGATATTCATTTCCGCGAGTTCGTGCTGCTGTGTGCGTGCCTGATGGCGATGAATGCGCTGTCGATCGACCCGATGCTGCCGGCCCTGCCCGACATTGGCCGCGACCTGCATATCGCAAATCCCAATGACCGGCAGCTGATCATCAGCTTCTATTTCATGGGGCTGGGCGTGGGATCGCTGCTGTTCGGCGTGCTGTCCGACCAGTTCGGGCGCAAGAAGGTGCTGGGCGGGGCGATGATATTGTTCATCCTGTCCTCGATCGCCTGTGCCGGGGCGCACAGCTTCACCATGTTGCTGATCGCGCGCACCAGCGCCGGCTTCTTTGCCGGGGCGAGCCGCGTCATCACCGTCGGCATCATCCGCGACCGGTTCAAGGGCGACGCGATGGCGCGGGTCATGTCGCTGATCTTCGCCGTGTTCATGCTGATCCCGGTGATGGCACCCAGTTTCGGCCAGGCGATCCTCTGGATCGCGCCGTGGCGCTGGATCTTCTGGGTGCTGGCGATCCTGGCGACCGCGATCCTGGGCTGGATGGCGATCCGCCTGCCCGAGACGCTGCATCCCGACAATCGCATCCGCATCAACCCGCGCACCATCCTCCAGACGGTCGGCACGATCTTTCGCACGCGCAGCTCGATCGGTTACATGCTGGCGAGCGGCGTGGTGATGAGCGGCCTGATCGGCTTCATCCTGTCGGTGCAGCAGATCTTCTTCGACGTTTTCCATGCGCAGAAGATCTTCCCCCTCGCCTTTGCAACGATCGCCGGCAGCATGGGCATCGGCAGCCTGGTCAACAGCCGGCTGGTCTCGCGCTTCGGCGCGCGGCGGCTGAGCCAGAGCGCGCTGATCGCCTTCATCCTGATTGCGGCGGTGCACCTGGCGGTGATCCTGGCCGGGCAGGAAACAATCGTCACCTTCATGGTGCTGCAGGCGATGACGATGATGACGGTGGCGTTCACCGCATCCAATTTCAGCGCGATCTCGATGGAGCCCTTCTCCAAGGGAGCGGGCGTCGCCTCCTCCTTCCAGGCCTTCCTGACGACCGCGGTGTCGAGCGCGCTGGGCAGCCTGGTCGGTCGCGCCTTCGACGGGACCACCCTGCCCTTCACGCTGGGGCTGCTGGTGTTCGGATCGGGATCGCTGCTGATCGTCTTCTGGGCGGAGCGCGGCAAGCTGTTCACCCGGCCGCACCTCAATGCCCTGCGCGAGGATTATGAGGCAATGCACTGACTTTCTGGTTGGAAAGTCCGCGCCGGCCCACGCCCCCACCCGACCGCCCACAGAGTATATCCTGATTGCGAGGTCGGGTGGGGGTGTGGGCCGGTTCGTCAGAAGCGCGTGCTGAGGCCCAGATTGATCGAGCGGCCCATGCCCGGCACCGGACGCAGCACGCCGATCGCGCCATAATCGCCCAGTGACATGCCGCCAAGCGGCAGGTCATAGCCGGCGTCGAAGAGATTCTTCGCCTCGACCGTCAGCTTCAGCCCCTTGGCCCAAAGCGGCAGCGTATAGCCGGCACGCAGGTCGACCAGCGCATAGCCGCGCGTGCGCGGTTCGTTGCGGGTGGCGTCGACGCGATTCTTGTCGGCGACAAATTCGACATCGGCGCCCAGTTCCAGCGCGTCGATGCGATGGGCGAGGCCCATCTTCAGGTCGAGCGGCATCTGGCGATAGAGCGGGCCGCCATCCGACAGATTCTGGCCATGGACATAGGAAGCGCTGGCAGTGAAGCTGGTTTCGACATGGGCGCTGCGCTGGAGCGGCACGCTAGCGCTGACATCGACGCCGTAAAATTGGGCATCCTGATTGGCGAATTGCAGCTGCACGAAGCCGCTGGGCATGCCCATCATGTCGGTCAGATCCTGAAGATGGACCGCGTCGATATAGTCGTTCACGCGGGTATAATAGGGCGAGATCTTCAGCGTCGCCCCGCCCTTCGCGGTCAGGCGCAGCGCCGCGCTGACCGTGTCGGCCTGTTCCGACTTGAGGTCGAGATTGCCGACATAGCCATTGCCGTCGCCATACCAGCCGATCATCTGGCTGGCCATCGCACCCCGGCCCCAGGCATAGCGTTCGTAGAGATTGGGGGCGCGGCTCTTGTGCGCATAGCCGAGTTCAAAGGCGAGCAGGTCGGACGCCTGCCAGCTGGCCAGCGCGGTCGCGCTCCAGTTGTTGTCGGTGCGGCGATGGCTGCGCGCATTGAAGGCTTCGGCCGCCATGGCGTCGGCCATGTTCATCATGCCGGTGCCATAGGGCTGGACGTCGCCGGTGTTCATCCGCACCCGATCGAAGCGCGCGCCGATCGAGGTGGAGAGCCGATCGGTCCAGTGCGATTCCCATTCGCCGAACAGGCCGAGCCGGTCGCGCCGGCCATTGTTGATGTTGATATAGGGATTGGGGCCCATCATCATCGATCCGGCGACCGGCGGCCACCAGTCGTCCATGCCCTGATGCTGATAATCGCCGCCCACACGCAGCGTATCGTGCGGACCCACCGGCAGGCTCAGCTTCACCGCCGAAGTGAAGCTGTGGATCTGCGTGTTCATCGGCATGGAGCCCGGCTGCTTGTCGGCGAGGAAGTCCATCCGATGGGCGGTGTCGCGATAGCCGATGCTGGCATCGACATCGCCCCAGGCGAAGGTGCCGCGATAGCGGCCGTTGAGGAACCAGGACTTGTTCGAGGTCATGTCCATATATTGGTTCGGGAAGCCCTCATAGGGCGAGAAATGATAGCCGCCCTTCAGCTCGAACAGGCCAAGGCGGGTCTGGGCGGCGAGCGCCAGCTGATGGTCGGTCTTGGCATATTCGGTCGAACGCACCACGCCCCGGTTGCCGCCGCCGTCATAGTTATCCGACTGGGTGTAGGAGCCGCTATAGGTGGCGCTGATCCGCTTGCCCGCGACCGTCAGCGTGACCCCGCCGCCAAAGGCGTCGCCATTGCTGCGATAGAAGCTGGAGGCCTCCCCCATGACCAGGGTGCCGCCATCGACGGCGAAGCGCGGCATCGCGCTTTCGACGGCGATGATGCCGGCGATATTGTCACCGCCCATGCTGACCGGCGAAACCCCCGGCACCACCGCGATGCTGCCGACCGTCTGCGGATCGGTATAGGAAAGCGGCGTATTCATGTCGTTGGGACAGGCGATGTCGACCGGGATACCGTCGAGCGTGATGCGGATCCGCTGTTCGGTGAGGCCACGCAGCGCCGGCATGGAGGAAAAGCCGCCTCCGCCATTGGCCGCGACGCCGGGCAGGCTGGCGAGGATGGCAGCGGTGTCGCTGCTCGATAGGGCGCGGCGACGCAATGTCCCGCTGCCGAGCCGGGCGCCGTTGAGCGGCGCGCTGCCGATGTCGAGCGCCGCCCCGTCGAAGCGGGTCTGTAGCGGCGGGGCCGCATCATCGGCGATGGGAGTATCGGCCGGCAGGCTGTCCTGCGCGGCGACATGGGTGGGGAGCAATGCCAGCGATGCGGCGATTGCGACGAGAGATGTCTTCATCGGAAACCCTGTTTGCGCGCGCCCGCCTTCCGGCAGGGGCGCTTGATCTAAGAAAAGGCCGCACGGCGGCACGGCCATGGTCAGATCAGGCAGGTGGTCCGCGCAAAGGGGGACGCAGATGGCCGATGCGCACGAGCGCAGGCGGCCGCACCGGCGCAAAGCCGAGCAGCAGCGCGAAGGCGATCGCCAGCGCTACTATTAGCGGATCGGCGCCGCCCGTCGAGGCCATGGAAAGCGCGCCATAGGGGCATGTGCGCTTGGCCGCGTCGGCCGGCTGATGATCGGGATCGGCCTGCAAGGGGACGATCAGCTGCGAGGCGGTGCTGCCGATCGCGGCGTCATGGCAGAATTGGATGACCAGGGTGCGCTGTTGCTGCGCCAGCATGAAGCCGCCGGGCAGAAAGGCCTTCATGCACAGCGCCAGCAGGACAAGCGCCAGCGCTTGCCCCCGATGCTGCTGAAGATAGGCGCGCAGGCTCCCCATGGGGACGGCCTAGCCCGGCCCCTGGCCCCTGTCACCAAGACAAAAGGTCGCAGGGGTCGCGCCGGCAACGGCACCCAAGAAAAAAGGGGCGGTCGCCCGCCCCTTCCTTCCATCGATCGTCAGGCCGATCAGGCGTCCTGACCGCCCGGCGTGTGCGCGCCCGGCAGCGGCGGCACCGGCTGGGGCGGGATGCCCGCGCCAGCCTCCGCCACATCGACCACGCCCCGGCCGACATGGCTGCGGCTGCGGCTATAGGCGAAGTAGACGATCAGGCCGAGCGTCGCCCAGCCGACGAACATCAGCTTGGTTTCGACGCCCAGGCTCCAGAAGAGATAGGCGCAGCCGGCAATCGCGATCGGCGCGGTGATATAGATGGCCGGGGTGCGGAACGGACGCTTGCGGTCCGCATCGGTCTTGCGCAGGCGCATCACCGCGATCGACACGGCAGCGAAGGCGAAGAGCGTGCCCGAGTTGGAGATGTCCGCCAGGATGCCGACCGGGAAGAAGGCGGCGAACAGCGCCACGAAGATGCCGGTCAGGATGGTGATGACGTGCGGCGTCTTGTAGGTCGGATGCACCTTCGAGAAGAGTTCCGGCAGCAGGCCGTCGCGGCTCATGACGAAGAAGATGCGGGTCTGGCCGAACATCATCATCAGGATGACCGAAGGCAAAGCCAGGCCGGCGGCGAGGCCGAGCAGGTTGCCGATCTGGGGCCAGCCGATTTCACGCAGCGTCCAGGCCAGCGCTTCCTTCGAGCAGGTGACGGCTTCGGTGCCGGCCGCGGCCAGCGCGGCGCACTGCTGCGACAAAGCGGTCGAACCGGGGGCGAGCACTTCGCCGGCCGGACCATAGACCGGCTGCGCACCGACGGTGCCGATGACGCCGGCGGCCACCAGCATGTAGAAGATGGTGCAGATGGCGAGCGAGCCGATCAGGCCGATCGGCATGTTGCGCTGCGGATTCTTGGTTTCCTCCGCTGCGGTCGAAACCGCGTCGAAGCCGACATAGGCGAAGAAGATCGAGGCGGCGGCGGCCGACACGCCCGAGAAGCCGAGCGGCATGAACGGGGTGAAGCCCTTCATGTTCATGACCGGCACCGACAGGACGATGAACAGGGTCAGCGCCGACACCTTGATCGCGACCAGCACCGCGTTGACGGTGGCGCTTTCCTTGGTGCCGATGACCAGCAGCCAGGTGACGAGCGACGCGATCAGCATCGCCGGCAGGTTGACCATGCCGCCATCGAACGGCCCGCGCGTCAGCAGATCGGGTATGTCGAGATGGAAGGTATGTTCGATCAGGCCGACCACATAGCCGGACCAGCCCACCGACACGGCACCGGCGGCGACCGCATATTCGAGGATCAGCGCCCAGCCGACCATCCAGGCGATCAGTTCGCCCATCACCGCATAGCTGTAGGTATAGGCCGAACCCGAGACCGGGACCATGGCCGCCATTTCGGCATAGCAGAGCGCGGCGACCGCGCAGACGAAGCCGGCAATGACGAAGGAGAGCATCATGCCCGGCCCCGCCTTTTGCGCGGCTTCGGCCGTCAGCACGAAAATGCCGGTGCCGATGACGGCGCCGATGCCCAGCATGGTGAGTTGGAATGCGCCCAGTGAGCGATGCAGTGATTTTTTCTCTGCCGTCGCCAATATGGCGTCGAGAGGCTTAACGCGCCCGAAAATCATCAATGAAACCCTTTATTGGAGTCTTCTGCCCGGGCGACGCGTTAGCCGCCCCCCCTTTTCTGTGGGACGGGAGACTATCGCCTAATCCGCCATGCGCAAGTATGTTGCGCTTCTGAGACATGCTTCTTCACTGAACGCACGAAGGAAATTTTATGATCGAGTTGCTGCGGGCGCCCGCGCTGGGCGATGTCCCGCATGGCTTTGCCGGACGACAGGGGGGCGTATCGACCGGGGTGTGCGCCGGTTTGAATGTCGGGCTGGGGTCGGAGGATGACCGGCTGGCGATCCTGCGCAACCGCGATCTGGCGCGTGACGCGCTGCTGCCCGGCGCGACGCTGGTGACGGTGCGGCAGGTCCATTCGCCCGATGTGGTGACCGTGACCGCGCCGATCGCCGAAGATGAACGGCCCGAGGCGGATGCGATGGTGACGCGCACGCCGGGGCTTATCCTGGGCATATTGACCGCCGACTGCGTGCCGGTGCTGTTCGCCGACAGGGAAGCCGGCGTGATCGGCGCGGCCCATGCCGGCTGGAAGGGCGCGATCAGCGGCGTCACCGACCGGACGATCGCGGCGATGGAGATGCTGGGCGCGACGCGCGCGGGCATTGCCTGCGCCATCGGCCCCTGCATCGGCCGTGCCTCCTATGAGGTGACTTTGGACTTTGCCGAGCGGTTCGAGCGGGACGACGCGGACAATGCGCGATTCTTCAGCGCCGGGCGGGCAGGCCACTGCCAGTTCGACATCGCCGCCTATGTCGCGTCGCGGCTGCAGGCGGCGGGGATCGGGCGGATCAGCCTGCTGGACGAGGACACCTATAGCCAGGCCGATCGCTTCTTCAGCTATCGCCGGTCCTGCCATGCGCAGGAAGGTGATTATGGCCGGCAGATATCGATGATCGCCCTGCCCGGCTGAGGGGCTTCAAAAGCCGGGCAGAGTAGCGCATGAGAGGGGCTGACATGACCAGTTCTTCCCAGACCCTGCCGGACGTCGGCGATGGCAGCCGCCTTTACCAGCAACTGGCCCGGCGGTTGCTCGCGGACCTGGCGGGTGGCCGCTATGCCGTGGGCGACCGGCTGCCGCCCGAGCGCGAACTGGCGATCGAGCATGATGTCAGCCGGCCGACCGTGCGCGAGGCGATCATCGCGCTGGAAGTGCAGGGACTGGTCGAGGTGCGGGTTGGATCGGGCGCCTATGTGGTGCGGATTCCCGGCGCCGATCGCCAGGCGGCCGAGGCGCCGCGATTCAGCATCACCGCCTTCGAACTGATGGAGGCGCGGCTGGCGATCGAGGGCGAGGCGGCGGCGCTGGCGGCGCTCCATGCCCGACCGGACGAACTGGACGAACTGGATCGGCTGGTCGAACAGATCGCCAGCGAGAATCTGCGCGATGGCGATGCCTATGCCGTCGACCAGCAATTTCACATGCTGATCGCGCAGGCGACGCGCAACGCGGCACTGGTCGACAGTGTCGCGCGGCTGTGGGAAATGCGGGCGAGCGCACCGGAATCCCGGCTGCTGCTCGCCAAGGCGCGGGCGGCCAAGGTGACGCCGGTGGTCGAGGAGCATCGCGTCATCGCCCAGGCGATCCGGGCGCGCGATCCGGCGGCGGCGCGCGCGGCGATGCGCGGCCATCTGGCGGCGGTGATCGACCATCTGCTGTTCGCGACCGAGGAGGCAGCCGTCGAGGAAGCGCGCAAGGCGGCGCAATCGACCCGCGCCCGCTTCGCCCCCGGCGCGGACTGATCCCGACAGGGCAATAGTGACAGCGATGATGACAGCACCGGGGCGATGCCCGCGAGCGATGGCCTGCGCCTGCTTGACCGGCTGAGCGACAAAAACTAAACACCTGTTCAGTCAAACGGGCTTCGCGGCAAGCGGGCAGGACGGGAGAGAGCGGATGCGGGGGACGCGCGGGCTGTTTCTGGTGCGGACGGTGGCGGGACTTGCGCTGGCGGCGTCGGCCGCCGGGCTGGTGGCGCAGCAGGCGGTGCAGACCGGCACGGGGGCCGACTGGCCGGGCGTCGGCGGCGGCGCCGACGAGAGCGGCTATAGCCAGCTGAGCGCGATCAACACCGCCAATATCCGCAAGCTGGGCCTGGCCTGGTCGCTCGACCTGGAGGGCGAGGTATCGCTGGAGGCGACCCCGCTGGCGGTGAACGGCATCCTTTATTTCAGCGGCAGCTATGGCGCGGTCTATGCCGTCGACGGGGCGAGCGGCAGGCTGATCTGGAAATATGATCCGGAAATCTGGAAGGTCAGTCCGACCCGGCAGGCGATGGGCATGGGGGTCAATCGCGGTGTCGCTTACGACAATGGCCGGATCTTCATCGGCGTGCTGGACGGCCGGCTGATCGCGCTGGATGCCAGGACCGGCGCGGTCGCCTGGAGCGTCAATACCCTGCCGCCCGGCACCATGCACAGCCTGACCGGCGCGCCACGCACCTTCAACGGAAAGGTCATCATCGGCAATGGCGGCGCGGACATCGGCCAGCGCGGCTTCGTCACCGCCTATGACCAGAAGACCGGGGCGCAGGTCTGGCGTTTCTGGACGGTGCCGGGCAGCCCCGAACAGAATGCCGGCGACCCGGTGATGGAAATGGCGGCCAAAAGCTGGAACGGTTCCTACTGGAAGACCGGCACCGGCGGCACGGTGTGGAACGGCATGACCTTCGACCCGGAGCTCAACCGCATCTATCTGGGCGTCGGCAATGCCGGCCCCTATGATCCGGAGAAGCGCAGTCCGGGCGGCGGCGACAATCTGTTCGTCGCCTCGATCGTCGCGCTGGACGCCGATAGCGGTAAATATCTCTGGCATTATCAGCAGAACCCCCGCGAAAGCTGGGATTACAAGGCGACGGCCAACATGATCGCCGCGACCGTCACGATCGACGGGAAGCCGCGACGGGTGCTGATGCAGCAGCCGACCAACGGCTTCTTCTATGTGCTGGACCGCGAGACCGGAAAGCTCATCTCCGCCGAGAAGGTCGGCAAGGTGAACTGGGCCAGCCATATCGACATGACCACGGGACGCCCGGTGGAAACCGCCAATGCCCATTATCAGGACGGGCCGGTCGACATCTATCCCAGCACATTGGGCAGCCATAACTGGCAGGCGATGAGCTACAGCCCGCAGACGGGGCTGGCCTATATCCCCTATATGCAGGCCGGCGCCCGCTACGCGAAGGCGGACAAGGGGTTCCTGGCGAGCATCACCGGGGCCAGCGCCAGCTTCATCACGCAAAAGCGCGACAAGGACGACCTGACCGGCGCGCTGCTGGCGTGGGATCCGGTGGCGCAGAAGGCGCGCTGGCGCATGACGCGGCCCCATCTGTGGAATGGCGGGACGCTGGCGACGGCGGGCGGGCTGGTGTTCCAGGGCACGGCCGATGGCTATGTCCGCGCCCATGACGCGGCGAGCGGCAAGGAAATGTGGCGCTTCAATGCGGGGCTGGGGATCATCGGCGCGCCGATGAGCTATGCCATCGGCGACACCCAATATGTGTCGCTGCTGGTCGGCTGGGGCGGCACCACGGCGGCGGCGAGCGAGATATTGAATGTCGGCTGGAAATATGGCGCCCAGCCCCGCCGGCTGCTGAGCTTCGCGATCGACGGCAAGGCGCGGCTGGCGCCATCACCCCCGCGCGACATGACGGTCCATGCGCTCGACGATCCCGACATCGTGCTGGACGAAAAGGCGGTGGCCGCGGGCAAGGAGATGGGTTTCATCTGCGGCGCCTGCCACGGCATGGCGTTCAAGGGCGCCGGCGCACCGGGACCGGACCTGCGCGAATCCGCCCTGTCGCTGTCGGAGGAGAATTTCTACGAGGTGGTGCAGGAAGGCGCGCTGGCCGAACGGGGCATGCCGCGCTTCCCGCTGGGCAAGGCGCAGATCCACAATATCTGGTCCTATCTGCGCGCCACCGCGCGCGAGGCGCTGGGCACGCGCAAGCCCGACACCGACATACCGACGGCGGCCCGCTTCTGATGCAGTTGACCGGCGAGGAGCGGATCGCCGCGCCGCGCGACGCGGTATGGCAGGCGCTCAATGATCCGGCGGTGCTGCGCCAGTGCATTCCCGGCTGCCAGTCGCTGGAACGCGACGGCGAAGACCGGCTGCGGGCCGAAATCGCGGTGAAGATCGGGCCGATCGGCGCGCGCTTTGCCGGCACCGTCACCCTGTCGGAGATCGACGCCCCCAATGGCTATCGCATCAGCGGCGAAGGCCAGGGCGGCACGGTGGGCCATGCCAGGGGTGGCGCGAAGGTGACGCTGGCCGACGATGGCCGGGCCACGCGCCTGTCCTATGCGGTCGAGGCCGAGGTTGGCGGCCGGCTGGCGCAACTGGGTGGACCGATCATCGACGCCACGGCGAAGCAGCTTGCGGGGCAATTTTTTCGCAACTTCAACGCGGTGGTCAGCGGCGCAGGCGCGCCGGCGGAGGATGGGCGGGTCGCGGCGGTGACGGCGCCGGTGCAAGCTCCGCCATCGGCGGGCGGCCATCCCTGGGGCTGGATCATCGCGCTATTGCTGGCGCTGGCGACCGGGGTGCTGCTGGAGCGCAGCGGCGTGGCGGGCACCGGCATGGTGGCGATCGGCCTGTTGCTGGCGGTGACGGCGCTGGCCGGGTTCGAGGCCGGGCGCAGGGGGCGGCGATGAAGCCCGCACCGTTCGACTATGTCCGCGCCACCAGCATCGACCATGGCTGCGCCCTGCTGGCCGAGGCCGGCGGCGGCGCACAATTGCTGGCGGGCGGCCAGACGCTGATGCCGTTGCTGGCGCTGCGCATGAGCCAGCCCTTCATCCTGATCGACATCGGCCATCTGCCCGAATTGCAGGGCATCGCCGCCCATGCCGGCGGCCTGCGGATCGGCGCGGCGACACGGCAGGCCGACGCGCTGGTCCATCCCCTGCTGGCACAGGCCTTGCCGGTCTTCGTCACGGCGCTGGCCCATGTCGGCCATCACCAGACCCGCAATCGCGGGACGATCGGCGGCTCGATCGCGCTGGGTGAACCGGCAGCGGAAATGCCGGCGACGGCGGTGGCGCTCGGTGCGTCCATGACCCTGCGGTCGGTGCGCGGCGCGCGGACCATGGCCGCCGACGACCTCTATCTTGGCCCCTATGCGACCGCGATCGCACCGGACGAGATGCTGGTGGCTATCGATTATCCCGCCTGGCCGGCGGATGCGGTGCCGCTGTTCCGCGAAGTGGCGCGGCGGCCCGGCGATTTTGCACTGGTCGGGCTGGTCGGCGCGCTGGCGATCGCGGAAGGCCGGATCGAGAGGGCGGGCATCGCCTGGTTCGGCATGGGGCCAACGCCGATGCGCGCGCGACAGGCGGAGCAGGCGCTGGTCGGCCAGGCGATCGATCGAGTTGATGTGCAGGCCATTGCCGATCTGGCGATCGCCGACAGCGCGCCGTTTGACGACGGCCATGCCAGCGCCGCCTATCGATGCAGCGTCGGCCGGCGCATCTTTGCCAGCAGCCTGACGCAAGCGCTCGACCGGAGGCTGGCCGCATGAGCGAGCATCGCATTTCGATGACGGTGAACGGCCAGCAGCATCGCGGGCTGGTGGACGGGCGGCTGATGCTGAGCGACTGGCTGCGCGAGGCGGCGGGCTATACCGGCGTGCATGTCGGCTGCGAGCAGGGGGGGTGCGGCGCCTGTACCGTGATTGTCGACGGGCGCGCGGTGCGGTCCTGCCTGATGCTGGCGGTGCAGGCCGATGGATGCAGCCTGACCACGGTCGAGGGTCTGGCCGCAACCGACGGCACACTCCACCCGGTGCAGCAGGCGCTCAAGGATAACCATGGCCTGCAATGCGGCTTCTGCACGCCGGGTATCGTCATGACCCTGGCGGCATTGCGGGCAGACGGCGCCCGGCCCGACGAAGCAGCGATGACCGAAGCGATGTCCGGTCATCTTTGCCGCTGCACCGGCTATCAGGGGATACGCCGCGCGATCCGGCAACTGGCGACGGAGGATGGCGCGTGAACGCGCCGCCGATTCCCGCCCAGCGCTTCATCGGCCGGCGCGTGCCGCGCAAGGAGGATGGCCGGCTGCTGACCGGGCGCGGCAGCTTCGTCGACGATATCATCCTGCCCGGCATGTTGCACGCCGCCTTCGTCCGCAGCCCGATCGCGCGCGGCACGATCCGGTCGATCGACACCGATGTCGCGCGCGCGCAACCCGGCGTCCATGCGGTGCTGACCCAGGCGGATCTGGCGCCGTTCGGCGTCACCATGCTGAGCTTCTTCCTTGGCCCGGTGGAGGTGGCGATGACGCCGCTGGCGGACGGGCGGGTCGCCTATGTCGGTCATCCGGTCGCGCTGGTGATCGCCGACGATCGCTATCTGGCCGAGGATGCCGCCAGCCTGGTGGTGGTCGATTATGCCGAGGAAGCCGCCGTCGTCACGCTGGACGATGCGCGCCTTGGCCCACGGGTGCATCCCGATACCGACGACAATGTCGCCGCGCTGATGGGCGAGGAGGACGCCGATGCCGCGCTGGAGGCGCTGCTGGCGCGCGCGCCGCATCTGGTCAGCCAGTCGATCCGCCATCAGCGCATCGCCCAGTCGCCGATGGAGACGCGCGGCGTGGTGGCGAGCCTGCAGGGCGAGAGCGAATTGCTGGTCCATATCACCTGCGCCGGGCCGCAGTTGGTGGCGCGCTGGCTGACGCTGGCGCTCGACCGGCCGGGGCTGAGCGTGCGGGTGATTGCCAAGGATGTCGGCGGCTCCTTCGGCCTCAAGAATCATCCCTGGATGGAGGAGGTGTCCGCCATCCTTGCCGCCATGCTGCTGCGCCGGCCGGTCAAGTGGATCGAGGACCGGATCGAGAATCTGACCGCCGCCAACCAGGCGCGCGAGCAGGAAATGACATTGCGCGCCGCCTTCGACGCGGACGGGCGGCTGATCGCCAGCCATGCCGATTATGCGCTTAACAACGGCGCCTATCCGATGGGGGCGGACGCCAATATCGCGGTCCATATGTTCCAGTGGTCGGCCTATAATATCCCCGCCTACAGCTTCGTGTCCCGCGGCTGGTACAGCAACACGCCGGGGCTGGCCGCCTATCGCGGGCCCTGGGCGATCGAGACGCTGGCGCGCGAGACGTTGCTCGACCGGGCAGCGCGGCAGATCGGCATCGATCCGGTGGAGCTACGCCGGCGCAATCTCTGCACCGCCGCCGACCAACCGTCGGTCACGCCGCTCGGCATCCCGCGCGAGGACATCACGCCGGCGCAATGTCTGGAAAAGCTGCTGGCGGTGGTGGACGTGCCCGCCTTCCGCGCGGAGCAGGCGGCGGCGCGGGCGCGGGGGCGCTATCTGGGTCTGGGCCTTGCCGCCTATATCGAGCCGACCGGCGCAGCCGGCAGCATCGCGGTGATGACCGGCGAACTGGCGCAACTGCGGATCGAGCCGACCGGACGGGTGGTCGCGGTGATGAGCGTCCATTCACAGGGCCATGGCACCCAGACGACGATGGCGCAGTGCATCGCCGAGCAGTTGGGCGTGCCAATCGAGGACGTCACCATCTTTGACGGCGACAGTTCGCGCGGCGGCTTCGGCCCCGGCGCGGGCGGCAGTCGTCAGGGGGTGATCGGCGGCGGCGCGGCGATCCGGGCCGGGCGGCTGCTCGCCGACAAGGTGAAGATGGTGGCCGCCCATCTGCTCAACGCCAGTCCGGAGGCGATCAGCCTGGCCGACGGTATGGTCCATGTTGCCGGCGCGCCGGAGATGCGGCGGACGCTGCGCGAGATTGCCGAGATCGCCTATGGCGAACCGGGACGGATGCCGCCGGGCATGGAGACGGGGCTGGAAGCGCAATATCGCTATGATCCGCCGCCCATGACCTTCACCAGCGCGGCCCATGCCTGCATCGTCGAGGTCGATGCCGACACCGGGTTCGTGACGATCCAGCGCTGGGTCAGCAGCGAGGATTGCGGGGTGATGATAAATCCCGCCGTGGTCGAGGGGCAGATTGCCGGCGGTTTGGCCCAGGCGATCGGCAGCGTGCTGCTGGAGGATGCCGCGCGCGATGCGCAGGGCAATCCGACGGCCGCGACCTTCAAGGATTATGCGCTGCCGACGATCTTCGACGTGCCCGATTTCGAATATGTCCATGCCGATACGCCGTCACAGGCCGAAGGCGGTTTTCGCGGCGTTGGCGAGGGCGGCTGCATCATCGGCCCGCCGACCCTGGTCAATGCAATCGCGGATGCGCTGGCGCCGTTCGGCGAGGTGCCGGTGGACCTGCCGCTGACGCCGGACAAGCTGATGACCGTGATCGAAGGGCAGCCCTGGCCCGAACGTCCGGTCAGCCGCTTCCATCCCGATCATCTGGCGCCGGAGGTCGATGTCCCTGCCCCGGCAGCCCCCTCTCCCCCGCCTGTCGTGCCGGCCGCCCCGGTGGGCATCGGCGGCGCATGGAAGCTGGTGCTGGCGACGCCGATGGGGCCGCAGCCGATGGTGGCGCATTTCGAGGTTACGGGCGACCGGGTGACGGGGCGGCTGGAGGCGGATCAGGGATCGCAGGAATTTGCCGGCACGATCGCCGGCAATCAGGTGGCATGGGAGATGAAGGTGACAAAGCCGATGGCGATCACCCTCAAATATGCCCTGATGTTCGATGGCGACAGCGTAACCGGCAAGTGCAAGATGGGGATATTCGGCACCGTCAAGGTGCGCGGCGAAAGGGCCTAGCCAAATTCGGCGCGTATCCGGGCGCCATGTTCGTCGACATGGGGCGCTGCCGAGGCACCGGCAGTGCGATAGACGCCATGGCGCGCGCCGAGATAGGCATGGGCATTGCGGACCCGCGCCCGCTGCGGCGGACGGCCGCCATCGTTGAGATGGGTAGTCAGCACCTCGAACTGGAAATCGACCATCGCCTCCAGCAGGCTTGTTTCGACATGGCCGCCCACGCCCTTGATACTGCGCCGGACGAGCGCGGCCATTGAGCCACATCGCCCCGGACAATGCCTGGGCCAGCAGATCAGCCTGCGCTTTGCCGAATTGCTGAACCCCGATGGCACCGCCGACCAGTCCAATCTGCGCCGCACCGCATGCACCGACCATGTGATCCTGCGCGGCGATCCCGCCGGCGAGCATTTCGAACCCAGCTTCACCTATCATGGCTTCCGCTATGTCGAGGTGGAGGGCTATCCCGGCAGGCCGACGCTCGACGATATCGCGGCCGTCGTCGTCCCTAGCAATTGCCGTGAAACCGGCGAGATACAGCTGGCCTCCCCCCGCTCTAGCAGATCTCGGACAATGCCCTGCGGAGCCAGCGCTCCAATTTCTTCGCCGTGCCGACCGACTGTCCGCAGCGCGACGAGCGCATGGGATGGATGAGCGACATCCAGGTTTTCTGGATACCGCCGCCTTCAACATGGAGGTCGATCCCTTCATCCGCCGCTTCCTGCTGGAGGCACGCGCTGCGCAGCACCCCGATGACGCCTATCCGATCGTCGTGCCGCAGCCCCTCTCCTTCCCCGATGTCGTGACCGCCGGCTGGAGCGAGGCCGGCATCATCCTGCCCCATGGGCTGTGGCGCCATTATGGCGGTACCGCCGTGATCGACGAGAATTGGGCCGCGATGGAGCAATGGATGGCCGAGATGGCCCAGGCGTCTGGCCGCGCCGCCGACGCCGCCCACTATAAAGCGCTGCGCGCGGCGAGCGGCACGGCCCTTGCGGCAGAATTGCTGGACGGTGCGGGCAAGGCCGGCAATGACAGCTAGGGGCTGGTGCCGGCGGACCAGCAGGCGCAGGCGGCACAAATTCTGGCACAGGATATTCGCGCGCGCGGCATGGCGCTGTCCACCGGCTTCCTCGCCACGCCTCTCTGCTCGACGTGCTCGCCGATGCGGGCACACGCGACGAGGTGATCGGCCTGCTGCTGCAGACCCGCTATCCCTCCTGGGGCTATATGCCCAGTGTCGGCGCCACCACCGTCTGGGAAAGATGGAATGGCGATGTCGGCGACCTGTCGCACCTGACGCTGAGCGTGCCTGCCAATTGCACGGCGCGGATCAGCCTTCCGGCCAGAGTCTGGCGCGAAGGCAGCCGGGCAGTCGAGGAGCATCCCGATATCCCCGTCCATGCCACGACACCCGAAGGCGTGACGATCGAGGTGGGTTCAGGCCGATATCATTTCATCAGGGACAGGCCCATGACCTGAACAAGACTGTGGCAGTGCGCGCAAACGATGGATCGGAAGACGTGGGGGCACCGGTCATAGCGGGTGGGGACGCGCCGCCAGTCTTTGGGGCAACCGAACATGATTTCGAGGCGGTTAGGATTCCTCTTATACCGACGGGTGCCGTATTTGACGGCCTTATTGCGGGATTTCCGAGCCGGACAGGGAGCAATCCCTTTTTCCTGCACCGCATTGCGGAACTGTCGGTGTCATAGCCCCGATCGCCCAGCAGCGATTGGGCTTTGTCGCTGGTCTGGTAGGGCGCGGGCATA